>CANRPK010000019.1 GCA_947632455.1 uncultured Bacilli bacterium | reverse complement strand
TTGCCTATTTTATGGGAATTTATTCCCTAAATCTTTTATTTTATTTAATTCGGGAACTTTCAATTTAATTTAATCTAGAAGAGGAAATTTACAAGGTTTAGGAATTTATCACTAAACATAAATACTAAGGTCATTGTACTAATTAAAAATGGACCATAAGGTACTTCCCTATCTTTACATAACATCATAGTTCCTAAAGCGTATGGTAGAGCTAAAAGCGAAGAAAATATAATAGAGATTAGACCAAGTCTAAAACCCATGATAGTACCCATTACAAAGGCTAATTTAATATCTCCCCCACCTAGAGCTTCTCTTTTAAAGATTTTTTTACCTAATATCGCAATTAAAAGCATAAAAATAAATAAACCTAAACCACTTAATAAGGCAATGCCGGCAGTTTTTAAATTATAAAAATAAACTTTTAGGCCTAAAATAATTAAACTAGATAAAATTAATGGACTATCAAGAATAATCATATATTTAAAGTCAGTTATAAATATTATGATAAATAATTCTGCGACAATAAGAGAAGCTAAAAATTCATAGCTAAAACCATATTCATAGTAACTAACTAACATAACTAAAGCATTAACTATACCTATAAAGAGATTTAATATCCATGAATTATTTTCTTTTCTGGTAACTTCTTCTAATAAAAGAGGAACTTCATCCGCGATTAAAGCATAAATAATTCCTAGAATAAAACCGATAAAGAATAAGATAAAAATCATAATATCACCTATTTTATTTGACTATATAAACTAAACATTGGAATAACTACGGCTAGAATAATTACCCCGACTATTATAGCTAAGATAACAATCATGATGGGTTCTAAAAAACTTTTTAGATTAGCAACTCGAGCTTTATGTAAATCATTATAATAATTAGCAACTTTTTCAAGCATTAAAGATAATTCACCGGTAGTTTCTCCTGTGACAATCATGTAGTAAGCAACATCGGGAACATACCATTTATTAGAGAAAGATAATGATATTTTTTCACCACGAGCAATATTACTCATCGTATCTAACATTAAATCTTTATATACTTCATTATTAGTTATATTAGTTAATATTTCCATACTATCAATAATATATACACTATTTTTTAAAAGACTAGAGAAAGTCTTAGTAAATATAGTTAATTCATGATAAATAATTATTTTACCAAAAAATGGAAAACGCATACCAATTAGTTGTAATAGTCTGCGAAATGGTCTTACTTGTTTATATAAAAAGAGAAGAATTAAAATAACTGCTAGAGAAATAACAATAATATTTGTTATATGACTAGTAATATATTTACTTAAACTTACTATTTTTAAAGTAAAACCACTTACTACAATACCTGATTGATTATATATTTTAATAAATTCTGGAATAACAAAAACCATAATAAAGGTTAAAATTGCGATAGCAAATACTAATAAAATTGTAGGATATATAATAGCACTAATCATTTCTTTATGAGTTTTATCTATTTCTGTATAGTAATTACTCATATCATCTAAAGTTTTTATTAACTCGCCAGTTGCTTCCGCGGATTTAATCATATTAATTAATAAGGGTGGAAAAACTTTTCCCTGATTTTGCAAAGCAGCACTAAAAGTTTCACCTAAAGTTAGTTCATAAGAAATAGCTCGATATAACTTATGTTTTTTAGGACTCTTTTCAGCTTGTTTAGCCATAATACTAATGGTATCATTAAGAGTAATACCCGCTTTAAGATAGGTAGATACTTGAGTAAGCCAAAATATTAAATCTTTGATGCTTAATTCTTTTTCTTGATCTAAACCAAGTTTTTTAGATAAATTAGGCCAAAAAGCTTTTTTAATACTATAAACATCAATTCCTTCATTAGCTAAATAATTATGAAGGGTTACTTTAGAGGTAGCGCTCATTAAGCCTTTTACTTTTTTACCATTAGAAGCAGTACCATAGTAATAATAATATTCTTTTTTTACTTTATGACTATTAGCTTCTCTTTGCATTTCTTTTAATAAAGCTTCTTTTTCATGCGCTATTTTTTGTCTTTCTACTAAAGGTAAAATAACGGGTTCTTCTTCAGTTTTTTTAGGGGTATCGGGATTTATATTTATTTTTTGATGTTCTAATTTTTTAAAATTATGATTATTAGATATATTAGTAAAAATATTGACAAAGGAATCAAAGAAAATAAATTTTACTCCAATAAAGAAATGTTTAATAAAGCTAATTATAAATAAAAATGGTGCTAGTAATATAGTTATAATATTTATTTGGCGTTTACTTTCTTTCATAACTCGTCTACCCTATTCTATTTGTAATTATAACATAATTTAATTTATTAGGAAACCCTAAAAAGAAAATATTGCAATTAAATAAAGTATACAGTTTTAGCTTTTTATACATATAATGAATTAGGTGATTATCTATGTTTGGAGAACCTATTAGAACTGGTCTTACTTTAACTAAAGTTATAAGTGGTCTTACTAAGACTTTAAGTGTTGCTAACCGGGTTATACCATTATATAAAGAAGCTAAACCAATGATTATGAATGCTAAAACTATTTTAAATACTTTAAAAGAAATGAATAAAAAGGAAGATTTTAAACAAAGTGTTAAACCAACAGTTAAAGCATCTATAAATGAAAAAAAGACTATTTATACTAATAGTCCAACGTTTTTTTTATAAAATATTTTAATTCCCATATTTCTTTATATAATTTTAATCTAGGTTTAAATTTATTTTTAGGTAATTTATTTAATATACCAATTTTTTTATTTAATAAGTAGGTATAATATTCTTGATTAGAGCTTTTACCATATTTTAAAGTTAATTTAGTTTCTTTTTGTTTTTCTTTAGTAAATAGCATAATTGGATAATATTTATTATGATCTTTGATAACTATTTCTTTTAAAATATAGAAGCCTTTTTTTAACATTTTATGGCGTAATAATTCATAATCATTATTACTACTTAAGATGATTTTATTAATATCTTGAGGAGTATTTTTTAAAATATCTAAGATAGTGTTAGTCCCTACTCCGGCGATAACTATAGTATTAATATCTAATTTAGGAATATTATTAAAACCATCAGATAAATAAGTTTTAATTGCTAAATTTTTTTTAGTAATATTTTTATTAGCTTCTTTTAGAGCACTAGCACTTATATCGGATGCGTATACTTCTTGACATAAATTATTTTCTTCTAAATAAATAGCTAAATAAGCGTGATCACAAGCAACATCTATGACAATATCATCTTTAGATATTAAACTAGCAATAGTTTTTAATTTTAAATTAAGCATTAATCTGATAAAAAGTCCTTTAATTTTTTAGCTCGTGATGGGTGGCGCAACTTTCTTAAAGCTTTGGCTTCAATTTGTCTTATTCTTTCACGAGTAACATTAAATTTTTTACCTACTTCTTCAAGAGTATGACATGTACCATCAACTAAACCAAAACGAAGTTCTAAGACTTCTTGTTCTCTTACTTGTAAAGTCATTAAAACACTTTTTATTTCTTCTTTTAAGATTTCATTAGTGGCGTATTCTTCTGGGGACATACTAGATTCATCTTTAATAAAATCGCCTAAATGAGAATCATCTTCTTCACCAATAGGTGTTTCTAAAGATACTGGTTCTTGACTAATTTTAATTACTTCTCGTACTTTATCAATACTAATACCCATTTTTTTAGCTAATTCTTCTTCAGATGGTTCACGATTTAATTCAAGCGTTAATTGTCTTTGAATACGGCTCATTTTATTAATTGTTTCAACCATATGAACTGGTACTCTTATAGTTCTTGCTTGATCAGCTAAGGCTCTAGTAATAGCTTGTCTTATCCACCATGTAGCGTATGTTGAGAATTTATAACCTTTATCACTATCAAATTTATCGACAGCTTTCATAAGACCAATATTACCTTCTTGAATTAAGTCTAAGAATAATAGACCACGACCTACATAACGTTTAGCGATACTTACAACTAAACGAAGGTTAGATTCTGCAAGTTTATTTTTAGCATATTCATCGCCTTTGGCGACTTTTTCGCTTAATTCAAGTTCTTCTTCAGGAGAAAGTAAGCTTATGCGGCCTATCTCTTTTAAATACATTCTGACGGGGTCATTAATATTAATATCTTTAGTAAGTTCCGCATCATCTAGTATTATAGGTTCATCAACTAAATCAGGAACACTACCTCCATCTTCATCAGATTCTCCAACATCAGCGACTACTTGAATTTCATTTTCCATTAGAGTATTATAAATTTCATCTAAAGAGTCATTATCAATATCTAATCCTTTTAGAGCATCCGCTAATTGTTCAAAAGTAATATACTCTTGTTCTTTACCTAATTTAATTAAATCTTGAATACGATCTTCTAAAGATTTAATTTCACTTATTTTTTTTACAGTTGTTTTTTCATTATTCATTTCCTACACATCCTTTTTTTATTTCAATTAATTTTTGAGCTAAAAGAAGTTTTTTTTCTTCATCTAATTCATTATTAATTTGTTCTTTTAATTCTTTAATTGTATCTTTCTTAGCTTCATTAGAGGCTACTTTTATAAATTCGACAAATTCAGTCATTTTTAAATCTTCATGAGAAACACTTTTAACTATTTCCATAACATCATCATATATATAATCTTTAGGGGCTACAAAACTTATAAAATCAGCCATATTTATTTCTTTATTTTCATCAGCAAAATACATTATTTCATTAGCAATATTGCGATACTTTTTTATTTTAAAATACCCTAAGGTTTGCTTAAATTTATTAATATATATATAATCATTCATCATGTAATATAAAATATTACAACAGGCTAAATTATAACGCGATGCCGGTTCTTTTTCAAGAATTTTAGGCTCTTCTTTAACTTTTTTAGGAGTAGAGAGCTTCTTTAATTCATTAGTTAATAAATCAACAGATATATTATATTCATCACTAATTTTTTTAAGTGTTATTTCTTTTAATAGTTCATCCTTTATATCTTTTATACTATTTATTACTAGTTTTATATAATTAGTAAGATCGGTGGGATTAGTTAAATCTTTATTCTTTTTATAATATTTTAATTTAAAATCAAGAAAATCTAGGGGATGCTCTATATTATTTATTATGGCTTGAGCTCCATTTTTTATAATATATTCATCGGGGTCTTTTTCATTACTTAAGCGTACTACAAAAGGAGTTAGACCAGCATTTTCTAAAATCTCACCATTTTGAATAGTGGCATCTTCCCCTGGGGGATCATTATCAAGCATTAAAATTATTTTGGCTCGCGTAGCTTTAATTATAGCAACTTGATTAGCTGTAAGGCTTGTTCCCATTAGGGCGACAACATTTTTAATACCATTTGAATACATTCTGATGGCATCCATATTTCCTTCGACTATTATAATAGTTTTTTTCTTTTTAATTTCAGAAATAGCACGATGATAATTAAATAATATCTGCCCTTTTTTAAAGATAGGACTTTCTTTAGTATTGATATATTTAGCTTGATCAGTCTTTTCATA
Organism: uncultured Bacilli bacterium; assembly: GCA_947632455.1. Taxonomy (GTDB): domain Bacteria; phylum Bacillota_I; class Bacilli_A; order RF39; family UBA660; genus Caccenecus. Next base: position 21,499 of record CANRPK010000019.1, on the reverse strand, counting down.
GATACGACCGGTAAAGCCAATAGGATTTCCTTCTAAATCATGAATTGGAAAGATGATACGATTATTAAAAACATCATTTAAATACTCGCCATTGCGATTGACAAGGCCTAAATCTAATAGTTTGGGAATAGAGTAATTTTTATTGATTAATAATTCATGGAGAGAATGATTTTTATCTAAAGCAAGACCTAAAGAGAAATCTTTAATTACTTGCTCATCAAGAGATCTTTCTTGTAAATATTCTTTAGCTTTTAAACCCATCGAAGTATTTAAATTATTTTGATAATATTTAAGAGCTAGTTCCATTATTTCATACTCTTCTTTATTATTTTTAACTTTGGCTTTGGGAGAATGATAATTTCTAAAAGTTAGGCCACACTTTTCAGCGACTATTTTAACCGCCTCTAAAAAAGAGACATTTTCATATTCTTGAACAAAAGTAAAAACATTTCCGGCCGCGCCACAGGAAAAACATTTATATATTTGCTTTTCTGCTGAAACACTCATACTGGGATTAGTATCTTCATGAAAAGGACAAATACCAAAATAATTTTTACCTTTTTGAATAAGATGGATATCATAACTAGAAACTATATCTACAATATTAGCACTTTTACGTATATTTTCTATTTCATTATTTTCAAGCATGGAAATCACCCTAAAAAATCCACTTCTAATTATATTTATTACCCGAATATTGTTTATTTCCTTTAAAAAAAGCAAATTTTTTTAAAAAATTGCTTTTTTCTTTAGTTTTTTATATCTTCTATGCTATCTAAGTTAGCATAATATATTGTTTGTTTATTTTTATCATTTTTGGTACATGTGATAAGAATTAAGTTATTATTACTTGTCTTTTTTAGATAAAGTTCTCCAGTTTTATTTTGATATTCAATATCTTCTATTTTATAATTATATATTTTTTCATGATAATATAACTTGATAATATCCCCTTTTAATAATTTATATAGATCTTTAAAATAAGCATTATAACCATTTCCTGAATGCCCAAGAATAATAACATTACTGGAAGTAGAATTTGGCATAATACTTTCAGGATGCAAATATAAATTTTTATTAACATTATTTTTATTACTATTTAGAGGAAATATTTCTCTTTTTAAAGATATTTTAGGTATTTCTAAGATGGCATAATAATCGTTGGTACTTATTTTTTTAGTTACTTTTACTTCAGTTAAATAAGTAGTAATTCCACTTGCAGTTTTGATTCCAACGGGAATAAATATACCTATTATAATTAAAATTAAACCAATTATTTTATTCATTTTTATGATTACAGATAATAATTCCAACCATTAAAATTAGACATGAGATAAGAAAAGGAAAAAATAATTTATTAATACCGGTTTTAGGAACTTTTATTTTATGTCTATTACTAACCGTTACTATTGTTTTAATATTATCTTTTATTTCAATTTCTACTTCCTCTGGGGATAATTCATAATCTAAAACAGTTTGTAGTTCCACTAAATAATATTTACCTGGATCTAATTTATCAATAGTAATACTTCCATCTTCTGTAGTTATATATTCACCAATTAATTCTTTATTAGCATTATATAGACCAAATACAACACTCGCTATAGCTTCATTAGTCGAGGCATCGATTTTTTTAATATATAGAGAGCCAAACATTCTTTCATTTTCTAAAGTAAGTTCTTCATAGCTATTCATCTTTTTAATACTAAAAGTTAAATTATTAGTATTTAGACGATATAAATATGGAGCTTCTATTTCAATTATTTCATAATCACCATAAGGAATATTATTTAAAGTTAGAATACCATCTATAGTTTCAAAAATATTAGTACCATTAAGTTCTAAATATTCATTAGTATTAGTATTTAAGATTTGAAATTTAGCTGGACTAGTAATTACTTCTTTAGTGTCGAAATCAATTTTATAAAGGGAAATAGAACCAACTATTTGAGGATTTTTTAAAACAATATTAGTACCATCTTCCGTATTTTCATCAATTATAATTTCTGTATCCGGTATTTTTTCATAACCTATAGGAGTGGTTATTTGCTTTAAAGTATAAGAGCCATATGGCAATTTTAAACTATATTTACCGAACTCATTAGTTTTAAAAGTTGTTACTAGTTCATTAGTTTTATTATCATATAATTCAAATTCAGTATTTGGTTCTAAAGCATAAGAAGGACCACTATTTTCACTATATTTTTCAATATCTATTCGTTTTAAGATAGGACTATCCTCCACGGTTAATTCTATATCTTCATCAACTCTAAAATAAATTTTTTCAGGATTTAATTCATATCCATAAGGTGCTTCAGTTTCAACTAAATAGTAATCACCAATTAAGATATATGGAAGTGTGAATTCGCCATTTTCATCGGTGGTTGCTTCTGTGAATAAATAACCACTAGTTTTATAGATGGCATATTTAGCCCCGGCTAGAGGTAAAGAAGTCTTAATGGTAGATTTTTTAGTTAACTTTAAAATTGGTTCGGGAATATATATGTACATATCACTATATGGTAGGTCAACTTTTCCTCTTCCAAAAACATTTTGAGAAGAACTATCATAATATATCCTTACTGGTTTAATCCAATTACTTCGACAAATAAGATTTAAAGTATAAGAACCTGGTTTATCAAAATAAAGAGTTAAAGTATTACCATCTTTTTTATATTCAAAATCTTGATGAGCAATAACATCATACTTTTCTAAGACATTATTTTCATCAACATAGGTAATTGTATTACCACCCTTTTTAAATTTATATTCTAACCATCCCTGATTAAAGTCATCAATAAAGGATGGAGCTATATCCGCGGTATCGGCATAATAGTATAATGTATTTATATCGTCGTCGTAATCTTCAATTTTAGAGCCATTTTCATCAATAAAATAAACCTCTCCTTTATCTCTTAATAAATAATCCCAAATAGTAAATTGAGTTATAACATACCATTTTATATCACTTCTTTCTTCATTAAATTGATAACCAAAATAAGCAAGTTTATTTATATAATCTAACTCATCTTCAGTAAGATCAATATCTAAATCTTCTAAAGAATAATATTCTTGATATGTATTTTTTTCTAACATAACTCCGGGTTCGATACAATATAATAATTCATTTGTATCTGCATTATATATTTTGAAAATACTTTTATCTTTTTCCACGGCTGGGGTTTTTAAATGGACTTTATAGCCCTCTATTTCGTCTCCTAATTTAATATTAATCTCTGATGCATAAACTATATTAAAAGCAAAGAAAGATATTATAAAAACTAAATATTTAAGTATTTTATGCATTTTATTCCTTCTAGGTAAAAGAAAACTCGATAAAGCTTTCCTTACCATAGAAAAATAACTTTAACGAGTGAATGGTTATTACTATAACATAAAGTTTTAGTTTTGTAAATATTTTTTATTAGCTAATTTATTTAATAAAGGAATAAAAAGACTAATAATAAAAATACTTATATAGCTTGCTTCATAATAATTAAAGAACAATACTATTAAACTAGTTAAAAAACCTACAAATAAGCCATATATAATCATTGATTTAGATGTATTAGGTGTAGAATATAAAGTAGGAAGTAAAAATACAAAACTATAATAAGTATGACCATTTAATATATATGGTAAAATAGATGAATTATTAGATATAAAAATAGTTAAAATAATTGGAATTATATAGCCTAAAGTAGATGATATAACTATATTTTTTTTATAAAATTTATTAAATGATAAAATAATAAAACTAATAATTATTAGAAATAAACTAGTGGTACCTAGGCCCCCGGAATGATATCCTAAAAAGATATCTAAAGAATTATAATTAAACTTATTTAATTTTTCAGCTATATTTAAATAACTATAAGCATTAATTAAAAGACTTAATATTAAAAATAATCTGGTTAAAGCTAATTCATTAAATACTTGAGGAATTTTAAGTTTTAAATATTTTATAATACTAAAAATTGCAAATAAAACTATAGGATATACTAGATAATTGGTATTAATAGAGACTGTTAAACTAATAATTAGTGCATTTAAAATATTAATATCGGCTTCTTCTTTAAATATTTTAGATACTATATAAGCAGTTAAAATACTTATTAAAGGAAAATAAAGGGGAATAAAAATATGAAAGATATTTATTAAGTTATTATTATATAAATATAGACCATTTTTATAAAAGTTAAAAATAATTAAAGGAATTAAAGCCAGATAAAAGCTTTTAATTAAATTATTTGTATCTTTAGAATAATGAAGATAAGGTATTTTAGACATTTTGCTCTCCTTCTAGATATTTATTAAAATTAATATAAGCTGGACAAATATAAGAACATAAACCACATTTTAAACATATGTCTTTTACTTGATTTTTATACTTTGCATTAGATAATAATAAAGGATTAATATTAACTGGGCAAATATTTAGACATTGACCACAATGGATGCAAGCTTTTTCTGATGTGGGAGATTTCTTTTTCATGATTAAAATACTATCTAAGGCTTCATCAACAATAAAATTATTAATATCAATTACTTTACCACTTAGTAAGTTACCAGCAATATATTCAACATCTGGATCTTTTAATTCAATTAGATCTGTAATAAGATTTTTAAGGGGTGAACCTATTTTTACTTGAATAATTGAAGGATTTTTAAGACCATTTCCACTTATAGTTATTAATTTATCAGTTTTTTGCCGGTTTCTTTTTATTAAATTATAAATATCATATAACGTATTAGTTTTTAGAACAAGAGAATTAGACATGGGAATATTTAAATATTTTAAGAGAATACTATTAGTTCCTAAAAGATAAAGATTAGGTAATATTCTTAGTTCAATATTGGGATACATTCCTAAGCATTCCATTAATTTATTTATATTTTCACTACTGGTTTCTTTAAGACAAATAATAATTTTATCTAAAGTAAAGATTTTGAAAAATTTATCTAATATTTCTAAAAAACCTTCATAATTTAATAATAAGTAAAAACTAGAGGTGTTAGCATATATGTTATCATCTATAGCATTTAAAATTAAGATATTTTTATCTTTAAAATCTAAGTTAAATTGGGTATATAATAACTTTTCTAAAGCTTCTTTTTTAATATTATTTAAAGATATTTTTTTAATTGGTTCTAGTCTTTTTCGTTCTTCGAAATCATTTAATATTTCTAAAGCATATTTTTGACCATTTATGGTAGAAATTGGCTTAAAACTTTTAGTTTTTCCAGAGATAGGAGAAGTTATAATAAGTGATGAGGTTTTAAATAAAGGAGTTCCTATATCCACTATTTCATTTATATTTACAAGAGCTTTAGCATCATTAAATGGAACATAAATTACATTAGGTTTTAAATATTTTAAAACATTACTAGATACTTTGATGGTTTCATCTTGTTCTAGTTCAATTAGCTTTGTCATTATACCACCATTTTTATTATACTAAAAACCGATAATAACTGCAATAATTTAGAAGAAAAAGACTTATTTTTCGTTTTTTAAATTATTTAAATATTCTTTTAAATTTTGAGCTTGAGCTTCGGGAATAATCTTACTTAGTTCACTTATAGGGGCTGTTCTAATTTTAGAGATACTACCAAAAGTTTTAATTAAAGCTTTTTTTCTTTTCTCGCCTATTCCTTCAATATTATCTAACACACTAGATATAGCACCTTTACTACGGATTGTGCGATGATAGCTAATAGTATAGCGATGTACTTCATCTTGCATTCTAGTTAAATAATGGAATACTCCACTAGTTTTATCTAGTTCAATTATTTTATAACCTACACTATCAATTAAATCATTGGTCCGGTGTTTAGAATTTTTACGAAGACCACAAACACGAATATTTAAATTTAAATCATTTAATATATTTAAACAGGCATTTATTTGGTTTATACCACCATCAACTATAATTAGATCTGGCATTTCAGTTTTATCCATTAATGCTCGGTAGTAACGGCGATAAATAACCTCTTCCATAGTATGATAATCATCATTTTTATCTAAACTTATTTTATATTTACGATATTCTTTTTTAGCAGGACGACCATTTTTAAAAACAACCATACAACTAACAGTAAAGTTACCAAATAAATTAGAGTTATCAAATAAATCAATTCTATCTAATTTTGGTAATTGTAATAATTCTTTTAATTCATTATTAGCTAGTTCAGTTTTAGCTTCATCTTTTTCAATTATTTCCAGTTCGTTTTCTAAATTAATTTTAGCATTTAAACTAGCTAAAGATACTAATTTAGCTTTTTGACCTTTTTTGGGACTTACAAATTTAGTGGAAATAATCTCTTGCAAAAGAACAATATTTAACTCATTAGAGCATAAAATTTCTTTAGGTATTTCATGTTTACTATAAAAGTTCATAATATAATAATCTAATTCTTCATTTACTTCATCAACTACTGGGAAAATATCAGTATGACCTCCGACCATACGACCATTTCTTAAAAATAGAATTTGGAGACTTAAATAACCTTTATCAAAATAATAACCAATAATATCACGATTAACGTAATCATGTAATTCCATTTTTTGTTTATCTAAGATAATACTAATATAATTTAATTCTTTTTTTAATTCTAAAGCCATTTCAAAATTAAGATTTTTACTATAAGCTTCCATTTTACTTAGAATTTTATCTTTTAATATAGCATCATTACCTCTTAAAAAGCTTAATATTTCATTTTCCATTTTATTTAGAGCTTCAGGATCAGTTTTATGTTCACAATAGCCTAAGCATTCACCAATATGATAATAAAGGCATACTTTTTTAGGCATAGTATCACATTTTTTTAAGGGATAAAGTCTATTTATTAGGGAAACTATTCTTCTGGCAGCATAAGCATTAGGATATGGTCCAAATAGCATTTTTTTATCTTTTTTACGAATATTTAAATAACGTGATACTTTTAATTTAGGATATGGTTTACTTATATATTCAATATAAGGATAACTTTTATCATCTTTAAGTAAAATATTATATTTAGGATCATAATGCTTAATTAAATTAAATTCAAGTAAAAAAGCTTCTAATTCAGAGGAAGCGACTATATATTCAAAATCGGCAACTTCACTAACCATTTTGGCAGTTTTACCTGTTTGGGGACGATTAAAATATGAATTTACCCTTTTATATAAATCTTTGGCTTTACCAACATAAATAATTGTTCCCGCACTATTTTTCATTTGATAAGAACCAGGTAAATGAGGAATTAATTTTAATTTATCTTTAAACATTTAAATCACCTACTTTGGAAATAGACTATAATTTTTATAATTTTTAAGGTATAATTATTATGGTGGTTAGAATGCTTATTAATACTTATACTTTAGAAATTAAAAAATCAAAATTCATAGCTTTTTATTATAACATAAATAATAAAGAAGAAGTTATAGATATTTTAACTAATTTAAAAAAAGAACATAAGAAAGCTAAACATTTTCCTTATGCCTATAGAATAGGTACTGAAATTAAAAAATCAGATGATAAGGAACCGAGCGGGACAGCTGGTCTACCTATTCTTAATATACTTGAAAAAAATAATTTAAATAGTGTTTTAATTGTTATTATAAGATATTTCGGAGGAATTAAGTTAGGGGCTGGTGGCTTAATAAGAGCTTATAGTACCGCGGCCAAAGAAGTTATTAAGGTTAACCAATGACTATTCGATTATTTTCTTCTTGCTTTTGTTTTTCCACTTGATTTACATAATTTCCAATTATGGATGCTGTTCCGATTACTACTCCTAAAAATATAACAATAGATATGAGTAATTTTTCATAAAAGCGGAGCATATTATCACCTATAAACATTATACATTAAAATAGTAAAATAAACAAGAAAAAAATAGCTATTTTACATTAAATTTTTTAATAGCTATTTTTATTTTATAAACATGGCATCACCGAAAGAGAAAAACCGATATTTATTTTTTATAGCTTCTGCGTAAGCATTCATAATATATTCTTTGGTGGCTAGAGCACTTACTAGCATTAATAAAGTTGATTTAGGTAAATGGAAATTAGTGATTAGACCATCAATAGCTTGAAATTCAAAGCCAGGATAAATGAAAATATCAGTATTACCTGTACAAGGAGTAAACTTTCCGTATTTATGCATGACTGTTTCTAAAACTCTAGTTGTAGTAGTACCAACAGCATATATTTTTCTTCCTTCTTCTTTAGCTTTTTGCAATTTTTGGGCGACTTCTGGGGACATTTCATAATATTCACTATGCATGTGATGTTCTAATATATTTTCAACTTCAACAGGTCGGAATGTTCCTAAGCCTACATGGAGAGTTACAAATAAAACTTCTACTCCCCTTTTTTGTAGTTCTTCTAATAATTCATTAGTAAAATGCAAACCGGCAGTAGGTGCTGCGGCACTTCCTATATTTTTAGCATAAACTGTTTGGTAACGATCATTATCTTTCAATTTTTCATGAATATAGGGAGGAAGTGGCATTTGACCTAAGCGGTCTAATATTTCCATTAAAATACCTTCATAAATAAGTTTTACATGAACTATTCCCTCATCTAATTTGGTAATAACTTCAGCTTTTAATTCATCATTAAAATTAATAATAGTGCCTATTTTCAAACGTTTAGCGGGTTTAGATAAACATTCCCAAGTATTATCAGTTAGTTCTTTTAACAATAAAAGTTCAATTACAGCACCCGTATCCTCTTTAATACCAATTAATCTAGCAGGTATTACTTTAGTATCATTTAAAACTAATACATCATTAGGTTTAAGTTCATCTATAATATTATTAAAATGACAATGTTTAGTTGCTCCAGTTTTTTTATCTAATACTAATAATTTAGAACTATCTCTTTTTTCTAACGGAGTTTGGGCGATTAGTTCTTCAGGTAAATTATAATCAAAATCACTTAAATTCATTTTCATCTTCCTCAATTAATTTTTTTACTTTGGTTAATATTTCTTGGCCCATTTCAGGAATTGGTCGTAAGGTATCTGTCTCATCAATAAAGCAATTAACTTTTTGATAATCATATATACTGGCTAATTCTAAATAGGCACTTTCAGCAATACGAAGCATATCTTCATTAGCTTCTTCATTTTTGGCTTTTTTAAAAGCACATATTTTCTCATAAGGCATATAAAGATAAATAACTAAATTGGGACGAGGTAAATCTAGGAGAACAAATTCTAGATTATCTAGCCAATCATACATTTCAAGACGTTTTTTAATATCTTTTATTTTACCACCTTGATAGGCCATATTGGATTCAACATAGCGATTTAATACAACAATATAATTTTTAGTTAAATATTCTTTGATAATATCAATATTATAAAGGCGATCTGCAGCATAATAAAGGCTTGATATTTTAGGTTCAACATTTTGAATACCTTCTTTAAAATAAGAAGAACCATTTTTACCTAAGTAAGTTTCTTTAATAATTTTGCCGGTTGGAGAAGCATAATTAGGGAAACTAAAACTAATAGCTTTATAACCTATTTTTTGTAAATTAGATACTAATAATTCTGTTTGAGTTTGTTTACCTGTATAATCAGAACCTTCAATAACTATTAATTTGCCTTTATTCATAATAAACCTCTTATTGGTACATTCTAAATTTACTAGTTAAAGTTAAAACTTGATTTTTTAACTTAGCTAAAATTTCTTCATTATCTCTATTTCTTAGAGCTTCACCAATTATATGAGCAATTTCTTCAAATTCTTTTTCTTTAAATCCTCGCGTAGTCATCGCTGGTGTTCCTAATCTAATACCACTAGTTTTAAATGGAGATTCTGTTTCATTCGGAATAGTATTTTTATTAACCGTTATACAAATTTTATCTAATATAGCCTCGGCTTCTTTACCAGTAATGCCTAAAGTAGTTTTAACATCTACTAGCATTAGGTGATTATCAGTTCCACCAGAAATAATTCTTAGACCTTCTTTTTGTAAAGCGGCAGCTAAAGCTTTAGCATTAGATATAACTTGATGGGCGTATTCTTTAAATTCAGGTTGAAGAGCTTCATAAAAGCATTGAGCTTTCGCGGCAATAACATGCATTAATGGGCCACCTTGAATACCAGGAAAGATAGTTTTATTAATTTTAGCAATTATTTCTTCATTATTAGTTAAGATTAAGCCACCTCTTGGGCCTCTTAATGTTTTATGGGTAGTTGATGTTACAACATCAGCATACATGACTGGGTTTTGATGAAGTCCGGATGCGACTAAACCAGCAATATGAGCCATATCAACAAATAAAATAGCTCCAACTTCATCAGCAATTTCCCGAAATTTAGCAAAATCTATAGCCCGAGAGTAAGCACTAGCTCCGGCAACAATCATTTTGGGCTTTTCTTTTTTAGCTAACTCTCTTATGGCTTCATAATCTAACATTTCAGTTTGGGGATCTAAATTATAAGGAATAAATTCATAATCAAGACCACTAAAATTAATACTATGACCATGCGTTAGGTGACCTCCATGAGAAAGATTAAGACCTAATACTTTATCTTTAGGAGTAAGTAAGGCACGGTACACGGCCATATTGGCACTAGACCCACTATGGGGTTGAACGTTGGCATATTTAGCATCAAATAATTTAGTTGCATATTCAATCGCTAAATTTTCAATAGTATCAACATTACAACAACCACCATAATATCTTTTGCTAGGATAGCCCTCAGCATATTTATTAGTAAAAATACTACCTTGTAATTCTAAAATACTTTTAGAAACATAATTTTCAGAGGCAATTAATTCCACATTATTTTCTTGTCTTTGTTTTTCTTGTTCTAAAGCTTCTTTAATTCTTATATCCATTTATTTGGCTCCTTTCTTAGCACTTTCATAAACGTTATTTAAAAGCATAGCAATAGTCATAGGCCCTACTCCTCCAGGAACGGGAGTAATATAAGATACTTTATCTACAACATTATCATAATCGACATCACCACATAATTTATTATTACTATCTCTATTCATTCCAACATCAATTATAACAGCTCCATCTTTAATATAATCTTGGGTTATGTATTTAGCTTTTCCTATAGCTACAATTAAAATATCAGCTTTACTTGTTATTTCTTGTAAATTTTTAGTTTTGGAGTGACAAATAGTTACTGTTGCATCTTTATTTAGCAAAGCTAAAGCAAGAGGTCTACCAACTATTTTACTACGACCAATTATAACAGCATGTTTACCGGCAATAGGAATATTTTCATGCTCTAATAATTTTATTATACCAGCCGGAGTAGCCGCAACTAAATTTGGAGTATTAGAAGCAAGCATACCCATATTATAAATACCAAAACCATCTATATCTTTATTAGGACTTATAAAGCTATTTAAATATTCTTCATTATATTTTGCGGGAACAGGACTTTGAATGATAATTCCATTAATATGAGGATCTTCATTCAATTTTTTTAGAGAAAGAATTATTTCTTCTTCGGTTTCTGTACCTTTAAAGCGATAAAGCTCCCCTTTTATGCCTACTTCTTCACAGGCTTTTAATTTATTGCGAACATAAATTTCACTTGCTTCATTGTTTCCAATTAAGACGATAGCTAAGCCTGGGATAATATTTAAATTAGCTATCTCTTTTTGTAAATTTTCACGTATTTCTTTGGCAATTTGTTTGCCATTTATTATATTCATTTAAAAGCTCCTTTCTATATATTTTTTAAAACATTTTATAAAAGATAAGCCTCTTTTATTAGTAATAATATTGGCATAAGTACCCCTCCTTAAAATAAACTTTCTTGTTTAGCAACTTTTAGATGCTCATAAGCTTTTTCAGTAGCAAGTCTTCCCCTTTGGGTACGTCTGATAAAGCCTTCTTGTAATAAAAATGGTTCGACCACATCTTCAATAGTAGTTACTTCTTCACCTATAGCGGTAGAAATAGTTTCAACCCCGACTGGACCTCCATTAAATTTATTAATTAAAGCCTCTAAATATTCAATATCTATCTGATCTAAGCCATATTCATCAACTTTAAGACGCTTTAGGCTTTCTAAAGTTATTTCTTTATCTATTGTGCCTGTGCCTTTTACTAAAGCAAAATCACGTACTCTTTTAAATAATCTATTAGCAACTCGTGGAGTTTTACGACAACGACGCGCTATTTCTAGGGCGGCATCATCATCAATATTCATGCTTAGTACTCGTCCTGTTCTTTTAACGATTTCTTGAAGTTCATTATCTTTATAATAATTTAACTTAGAAACTATACCAAAACGATCTCTTAGAGGACTTGATAAATCGCCCGCTCTGGTTGTAGCACCAACTAAAGTAAATGGTGGTAAATCAATTTTTATACTACGGCTTTTACCATCAGTACCTATAATTATATCTAACTCAAAATCTTCCATGGCGGGATATAATATTTCTTCAACAAATTTAGGCATACGATGAATTTCATCAATAAAAAGAACATCGCCTGGTTCTAAAGTAGATAAAACCGCGGCTAAATCACCACTTTTTTCTAAAGATGGACCACTCGCAGTCTTTATATTACAACCTAATTCATTAGCAATAATATGGGCAAGAGTAGTTTTTCCTAAGCCTGGGGGACCATATAAAAGCACATGATCTAGGGATTCGCCACGCATTTTTGCGGCTTCAATAAAAATACGCAGATTTTCTTTGATTTCTTCTTGACCAATATATTCATCTAAACTTAAAGGTCTAAGACTGGTTTCAAAGGCATCATTTTCTAATTGTTCAGTATCCACGACACGTTCATCCATATTCTTGCTCCTTTCTTTTATTTAAGCATTAATTTTAAAGCTTCTTTTATTTGTTCTTCGATATCTAGAGAAGCATTTACTTTAGGTAAAACTTTTTTTATTTCTACAGTTTTATAACCTAAACTTTCTAGAACGCTTACTAAATCATCAAAATCACTACTAACATTTAATTCTTGTTTATTAGCTAATTTACCTTTTAAATCTAAGATGATTTGACGAGCTAATTTTTCGCCTATTTTAGGGAATTTAGTCAAATATAAGACATTTTCACGGTCAATCGCATCTACTATACCGGCGATACTACCAGTCGCAAGCATAGGCATAGCCATTTTAGGGCCTAGGCCTTTTACATTAATTAATTTTAAAAATAAATTTCGCTCTTCAATATTTTTAAAACCATATAAGCTATATTCATCTTCTTTAATTTGATTATATAAATAAACTTTAGCTTCTTTATTTAAATCAAAACTAAACGGATTAGCAACAAATATGGTATAACCAATATGATTATTTTCTATTACTATGTAATTACTTTCTTGCATAACTACTTGACCAATTATATAATTAAACATATTTAACACCTCTTTTATAAATAAATATAAATTTTTATTGTCATAAACTTTAAAACACTTATTAAAAACTTATGGTGTTTCGGGTGGGAGTCGAACCCACGATCTTTGGCGTCGGAGGCCAACATTCTATCCAACTGAACTACCGAAACATACTATTATTTTAGCATAAAAAGAGCTAGAAAAAAAGAGCTTTTAGCTCTTAGAATCTAATTATATCAAAGATAGTTATATAAATCATTAATAATATTAGCAAGAAGAAGAAAATAGTATGACACCAATTTTCAAAATTTTGATTAATAGGACTACCTTTAATTTTTTCAATAATTAAGAAGAAAATTCTACCACCATCAAAGGCTGGTATTGGTAAAATATTAATTAAACCAACGTTTATACTTAATAAAGCAATTAAATAGATTACTTGTTGAAGACCATAAGCTATACTTTGACCCACTACATGATAAATACCTACAGGACCTGATAAGTTATTTAAAGCTATTTTACCAGTAAATAAATTGATAACAGTAATCCACATATTACTAATTAGACTACCGAATTTAGCAAAAGCAAATTTAATACTAGTGCCAAAGCCTTTTGTTACTTTAACATCAATACTAAAGCCAAATTGATGTTGATCTTCATTAGTTTTCTCATCTTTAATAATCTTAGGAGTGATTTTATAACTATCAGCACTGCCATCTTTATGTTTAACAGCAATATCATAAATGTTATCTTTATCTTTCATAAATAGATATATTTGAGCAACATCCCAAGTTTTAACTTTATGACCATTTATGGAAGTAATTAAATCACCATTTTTAAGACCAGCTTCAGCGGCTGGGGAGTCTTCTAAAACTTCATTAATCCGAGGTTCTAGGCTTTGAGCACCCCAAATTAAAGCAAAAAAGAATAATAAAATTATAGCTAGAACAAAGTTATTAAAAACACCAGCGCCTAAAATAACTACTCTTTGCCACCATTTTTTATTACACATAAACTTTTCTTTAGGAATTGTTTTAGTATCATCATCTTCATATACTTCTCCGGCCATAGAGACAAAACCACCGATTGGTAAAGCTCTTATATTGTAATCAATTCCATCTTTGCCTTTATGAGTTTTAATAATTGGACCCATACCGATAGAAAATTCATGAATATATACTCCACTTTTTTTAGCAGTTATAAAATGACCAAATTCATGAACTAAAATAATTAAACCTAAAATAAAAATTAATAAAATTAGTGTTATAAACCACATATTTATTCCTCCTAAAATAAACTATATAGTAATAAATAACCTAGCATAATCGCAATAGTACTATCAAGGCGATCTAGGATACCACCATGTCCAGGAATTAAATTACTAAAATCTTTTAAATTATTTTCTCTTTTTAATTTACTAAATAATAAATCCCCTATTTGACCGATAATAGATAAAATAAAGGTGGCAATAATAACTTTATAAGTTAGTTCGGCAACTAGATAATGATAGAAAATACTAGCTCCAAGCGTACCTATTATTGAACCAATTACGCTTCCTTCAATCGTTTTATTAGGACTTACATGAACAATTAATTTATGTTTACCTAAGGCTTTTCCACCAAAATAAGCAAAGGTATCAGTTAAAATGAAAATTAAAATTAAATAAATAAATTTATATAAGCTAAACATTCTAACAAATATCATTGTATTAAAGGCTGTTCCCAATAATAAAATTGTTCCAACTAGAAAGAAGCCATCTGTAATAGTATATTCATTATTTTTATAAAATAAACTTAAACCTAAAACGGTTAGTAATAATAAAGCAATTCCTCGATAAGTAATGCCATACATTATAGAATAACTATCTTCAAATTCGGTTAAAACAATTAAAAGTAAACAAATCATACTTACTATAGTAACTAAAAATGGAATTTTTTTATGACTTACTTTTAAATCTATTATTTCTTTTAGGCCAAGAAGACTAATTATGCCTACACCTAATTTAAATAAGCTAGAGCCATACCAAACTATAGGAATAACTATAATAAGCATGACAATCGCACTAATAATTCTCTTTTTCATAATTCCTACTTTCCAATAAAAGTATACTCTTTTAAGAGTTATTAGTCAATTATATTTACATGATTTAAAGATTAAAAAAAAGAGCTAAACGCTCTTAAAAAGAATCAATATTTATTTTTACTCTTTTAATATTATTAATATAAGCATGAGCGCTAATTATAGTACGTAGTGCTTTAGCATTACGACCTTGTTTACCAATTATAGCACCCATATCTTTTTCAGATACTAAAATTTCAACTATAGTTTCTTCTTCATTATCAAAGCTACTTACTTTAACTAAATCTGGTTCTGTGACTAAGTTTTTAACTAAATAAGTAGTAAAGTCTGTAATATTCATATTATTTACCTACTTTTTTAGATTCAGCATATTTCTTTATAATGCCTTCTTTAGATAGGATACTTCTTACAGTATCAGTTGGAATAGCTCCACTATTTAACCATTTAAGAGCTAATTCTTCATTAATGGTTACATTTTTACTATCTTTAGAAACGGGATTATATGTTCCGATTACTTCAATAAAGCGACCATCTCTTGGGCTTCTTGAATCTGCGGCAACTATACGATAAAATGGTTTTTGTTTTGCTCCCATTCGTTTAAGTCTTAATTTAACAGCCATGTTTATGCCTCCTTTGTTACTACCATATTACCACAAATAATATATACTGTCAACCAAAAAAGGTTAACTTAAATAATCAGTATTAATATTATCTACTGAAGAATTTATTTCATTATCTTCGTTATCATCTAAAACATCATAATCATCAGTATCATCTTCTACGCTTACTTTAAGCATAGTATTGCCAACTATTTCAACCCCTAATTCTTTTTCAATAGTCATATTTACTTCACCATCTTTTATGGATACGTCAGTTACGGTTGGTTGATTTAAGCTCCTAACTATTATTTCAGATGCATCATTTAGGCTAGCACCATCTTTTAAACGCACATTCATTTTATCATTATAATTAAATCTTTTGGTAGTGACCGCGGTTTTAGTATCATTATTATATGAATACCAAACATTTACATCAAATGAACCATCAATGTTAACGGCACCATTTTGATTTTGCCCATTAAATGTATGATTGATTACCCAACAACCTAATACCGTGTCTGGCTGTTCTTCTGGTTTAACAGTATATTTAGCTGAACTATTTTTTTTGGCCTTGCCCACGACCGCCTTTGTAACTATCTCTTTATAACTTGCCAATTCTATTCCTCCTCTATTTTAATCTATGCAAGATTATGATAAAAGTACACTTTTTTATAGTTTAATTTGAGTTGTTTTGATATAATATTATTGGTGATATTATGGATTGTATTTTTTGTAAAATTATTAAAGGTGAAATTCCTAGTAAAACATTATATGAAGATGATTTAGTTAAAGTGATTATGGATGTTAATCCAGTTAGTGATGGTCATGTTTTAGTTATTCCTAAAAAACATTATACAGATTATTTGGAACTTGATGAGGATATTTTAAAACATATTTATGCAATAGCTAAAGATTTAGGGGTAAAATTTATGAATAAATTGCAAGCTAAATCACTTACTTTATTAGTTAATTATGGGGATGCCCAACAAGTTAAACATTTTCATTTACATTTAATTCCAGAATTTAATTTACATGATAATAAGACTTTAAAAAGCCTTGATGAAGTATACGATATTTTAAGCAAATAAAAAAGAAGAAATTATATTCTTCTTATTATAAACTTGTCTATACTTGGAATAAGAAAGCAGTATAGACAAGTTTTTTTATGCATTAGTATTTACAATAAATGGATTAGATGATGTACCATTACCTCCACTAAATTCTATATCAGCTTTTAAATTAATCACTGGACGCACACCAGGAAGGTTAGTTACTCCCCAACCAGAAAGGCCACCATCAGGGCGTACTATAAACATGTAAGGTACCTTATTTTGGGTATAATAGTAAGCTGGGGACATTGTCCAATAATATTGGTTTGTATATAGCCAATAATTAGTAGTGGCTTTACCTCCGAAACCTCCGGCCATGACTACTTCATCACTTGTGATTAATGCTGTTGGTATTGGAAGCTTACCATTTCCTCTATTTGATCCTTTTACTGTAAATAGATCTCTTGCTAAAGCATTGTTATTTACTTCATCAAAACTGTTAAATCCCACATTATCTTCTGGATTTGTTTCTAGCATTTTTACTCCGCACTTTAATGTTGGATATTGTTTTGTTCTCCATGTTGTTGATGAATTTGAACCTGTTGAAATTAATCTTGAAGCTGGTGCGTATCCACTTGCAGTTGCTCCATTACCATCCCCATTATAATCAGTCAATATTTTTTTCACTATTACTCGATCATTGCAAAATCCGGTATTTCCATCTAGATATTCTGTATATGACACCATATTTCCTGTTTTTGTATACCAACTATTTACCGCTTCAGCTATTGTACTCGGATGGGCATTTGTATGTGTTGCATCATATGTTTCTTGGCCTGCTTCACCATAATAATATCCGACATAAGTATTATCAGATGATGGACTTGTTTTATAGGCAGTTTCCTTTACTGCATTTGTTGCTTCTCCTTCTGTATCTGTACAATTTGGTTCTGCGCATTGATAAATTAATCTTAGTGTACCATCTCCATTTATTCTGATTATTCTCCATGTATGATTAGCAAATGTTACCCAATTATTTACATCATTGTTGTTTCCTCTAAATACATAACTGGTTCCATAATTATCCTCTGTTGTATATATCTTCTCTTTATGTTCTGGATTTTCTGTTTCTGCATTATATGGTCCTGTGATTGGATTTGGCATTGCTGTTTTTTCATATGTACTTTGTTTTGATGTCTCTAGTTTTGCTAACATATCATCTGCCTTATAATCCATATCAAAATATACATAACATTTTGTTCCTCTTTTATTTATTTTTATTTCTACATTTCCATCTACAAATTCCATATTATCTGTTATATGTTCTTCATTTTCTGGTACTGTACAATAACTTTTAGAACTTAATTTATATTTACCTTTTGGTACTTCATCTACAGATTTATACCCTCCCAAATTACTTTCTTGATACATCGCTATTATATTTAAATCTGCTTTATTATAACTAATTGTTCCTTTTACTAAATCTAGGCTTTCTGTATTTCTGTATTTTGCTTTAGTTACTAAATAATTTATCATAACAAATAAACTTGCACAAATTAGAAAACCTATTATTATCCATTTATATTTATTTGTTTCCCCTATTTTTTCTATCTTCATATCTTCCCTTTCCTCAATATTATTAGAAATTTCTAACTTATACTTAAATTATAATATCTGTTATTTTAAAAGTCAAGAAAAATGTACCTATTTTGAGCATATCATTTAAAGTATAAATTATAAATGAGAAAATGGACTTACTAGATAAGGTGAAAATATGTATAATTTAAGATTAAAAGAACTTAGAGTGGAAAGAAATTTATCTCAAAGTGAAGTTGCTAAAAATATTGGTATAGCAAGACAAACTTATAATCACTATGAAGTTAAAGAAAATATTATTCCATTAAAACATTTAATAAATTTAAGTAATTATTATCAAGTATCAATAGATTATATTTTAGGTTTTAATAATACTTTAAATTATGGAAATAAAATGAAAAGTAAAGTTGATTTAGTTATTTCGGGAGAAAGATTAAAAGATTTTAGAAAAGAAAATAAACTTACTCAAGAAAAATTAGCGATGATTTTAAATACTTTTCATACAGTTATTGTAGATTATGAACATGGGAAAAATTTAATTGCTACCCCATTTTTATATACAATATGTAAAAAATATAATATATCCGCGGATTATTTACTTGGAAGAATTGATAATCCTAAATATTTAGACAAATAAAAACGCCAATTAAGACGTTTTTTTAGTTTATATTACTAATACTAGCTCGTTTATATTCTTCACAATCAGCATCTAAAGCTTTAATAAAGTCATTTATTTCTTCTTCATTATTTAATCGAGCTCCACTAGCGTATTTATGCCCTCCTCCATTAAATTTAGAGGCTGTTTTATTTATTATTGGGCCATGAGAACGAATGCTTACTTTATAACTTTTATTTTTGGCATCTTCAGTAATAAAAGTCCAAACAATAACTTCTTTTATGTAGTTAAAATTATTTATAAGATTAGATGGGGTTGCTAAATCAACATTATATTTTTTAATAATTTGAGCTGGGATAACTAAGTAGCCTAACCCATTTTCAGTTACAGCTAAATTTTCAGCAATATAGCCTTGAAATTTTACTTCATCTAAACTACGATCATATAAATAACTATATAAAGATGGGAAATCAACTTTACTTTTATCAATTAAATCTGCAATAATTCTAAATGTTTTAGTCGTAGTATATGGTAAAAGAAAGCGATCACTATCAGAAACAATACCTAAATAAAGATTGCCAGCGACTTTAGTATCAAATTTTAAAGGGCTTTTTAAAACTAATTCAGCGATCATTTGACAGGTAGAACAAGATGTTTCATCAGTCCAATCAACATCTCCTTTAATATCTTCACTAGGATGATGATCTATTTTAATTATTTCTTTATATTTTAAGTTTTCTATACCATCAATTCGATGAAGATTAGGACAATCTAGAACAATTAATAATGAATTATCATACTTTTCATTTTCTATTTTATCTAAAATACCATAATATTTAAATTTTGAAACTCCTAAGCCGACTGCAAAACATTCTTTTTCAGGAAATGTTAGCCTAATAGAATCCCTTAGAGCTATTTGACTGGCAATAGCATCAGGATCAGGGCCAACATGTCTAGCAATAATAATTTGTTGGTATTCTTTTATTTTTTTATATACTTTGCGAATATTACTATTTATGGTAGTCACCTACTTTATTAATTCGTAAGTGTCTAACGCAATCATTAATTCTTCATTAGTTGGAATAACATAAACAGGAACACTCGAATTTTCTTTTGATATTAATCCTTCATGTTTATCTAAATAACTCGCGATTTCATTATTTAAATTACTATCTACTTTAATACCTAAACAGGCTAATTTAGTTAAAACTGCTTCTCTAAATTCACGAGCATTTTCACCTAAACCGGCAGTAAATACTAGAGCATCTACTTGGCCATCTAGTTTAACATAATATCTAGCTATATAATCTACTATACGATTAATATACATATTATTAGCAAGAATGGCTTTATCATTACCATCTTTCATGGCATTTTCAATATCACGATGATCGCTAAATTCTTCAGTTATACCAAAAAGACCACTCTTTTTATTTAAAATATTATCTACTTCTTCGATTGATTTACCGGTTTTAGTTAAATAATAAGGTATTACGGAATAATCAATATCACCACATCTTGTACCCATGATTAAACCAGCATTAGGGGTAAATCCCATTGTAGTATCCATACTTTTGCCGTCTTTAATACAACAAATAGAACCACCAGAGCCTATATGACAACTAATTAAATTAACATTATCTTTATGTAATTTTTCTTGCATAACCTTAGTTATATATCTATGACTTGTTCCATGAAAACCATATTTACGAATTTGGTAATCTTCATACCAATTATATGGTAAAGCATATAAAAATTCTTCACGAGCCATAGTTTGATGAAAAGCTGTATCAAATACTCCGACCATTGGAACATTAGGAAGTGCTTCCATAAAAGCTCGTATTCCCATTGCATGGGCAGGATTATGAAGAGGTGCTAAGCTTGATAACTGCTCGATATTTTCAAGTACTTCTTCATCAATTATAACACTTTTAGAATATTTATCTCCACCATGAACAATACGATGACCTACTCCATCTATTTCATCTAAAGAACTAATAATTTTATTCTCTAATAATTCTTTTATTAATAATTCTATGGCAACTTTATGATTTTTAAGTTCAGCTTCTTTTTTAATTTTAGAACCATTAATTTTAAGACTATAAAGTCCTCCGGCTAAACCTATTTTTTCAAAATTACCACTTATTAATTCTTTTTCTTCTGGTAAACTTATTAAATTAAACTTTAATGAAGATGAACCAGCATTTACTGTTAATATTTTCATAATTT
>CANRPK010000018.1 GCA_947632455.1 uncultured Bacilli bacterium | reverse complement strand
TAGAATAAGTAGTTCTACGCAAAGAAATATAAAGATGTTTTTTGTTAAATATATTGTTTGCAAAAACAACTATATTTATGAGTAGTAAGGATTTAAAACATGGAAGAAGACATTAGAGAGAAGATGCTTTCAACACTCACGCAAGCATTGCCATATTTGCGAAAAGAGTTAGGCGTATCACAAACGGTTCTTGCTCAAAAAGTCGGAATGAGCCGCCAAATGATATCATTGATTGAAAGAAAAGAACAGCCAATGACCTGGACACAGTTTTTGGCAATTGTGTTTTTCTTCAAATCAAATAATGACTTTGAAAAAGGAGCAAAGGCTGTAGCGAAAAAACATGTAAATATAGTCGAACAGGTTTTACTGCTTGAGTCAGATATGAATTTATATGAAAAAGAAAGGATTAAAAAATGATCGTTAATCTTATTAAATCAAGGCAAATGTTTAGTTTAACATTACCTAATAAAGTAAAAGGTCAATATTGGCTTACAGATACTGATTCAATTGGTAATCCTCGTGAATTAATAAGTATCGAAGCGGTAGATGGAACTTGGGTTTTAAAAAGTAATAAAAAAGTTTCCGTGCTCAATTCAAAAAATGAACCGGTTAATAATACAGTATTACAGCCACAAAGCTTTTTTAATCTAAAAATAGCTGGTGATGATGATAGAGTTATGTTGTTTGCAGAAAGTATTGATGATTCTCGTCATACCTTCAGAAAAGTATTTGCAAGAAAAAGCGATAGTTTTAATATAGGGCGAACAAATGATAATAATTTTTGCTATGAAAACAAATATGTTTCAAGTAAACACGCAAGAATAATATTTGATGGAAAGAATTGGGCGATTTCAGATTTAGGTAGCACTAATGGTACCTATGTAAATGGTTATAGAGTTGAATCTCGCAATTTATTCCCTGGTGATTTCATTTATATAATGGGTCTGAAAATCATTGTTGGTTGTAATTTTTTAGCAATAAATAATCCTGATAATTTATTGAAAATTAATTCGTCAAGTCTTTCAGAATATAAACCCCAGGCTATTAAAGATAATATTGAATTTTCAGAAATGCCTGAAAAAAATTACTTCTTTCGTTCTCCTCGTTTTCACAGGGAGGTTGAACATGCGGAAATAAAGATTGATCCACCGCCTCAATTGCAGAAGATGGACACGGTTCCGCTTGCTTTAATGTTAGGACCATCAATCACAATGGGAATGACATCTTTGAGTACAGGATTGTTAACTTTAAATAATGTGTTGGCTAACGGCGGAGAAATTACGCAAGCATTGCCTACTCTTATGATGTCTGTAAGTATGCTGCTTGGCACAGTACTATGGCCGATCCTGACAAAAAAGTATGAAAAAAAGACTAAATCGCAAAATGAAAAAAAACGGCAGGAAAAATATTTAGCATATTTAGACAGTATACGTGATGAAATAAAGCGCAAATCAAAAGAACAAAGCGATGTCTTGAATGAAAATTTTATAACTTTAGATGAGTGTGCGGATCGTATTGCTCAGGAGAAACCAAATCTTTGGGAAAGAGCAATTGGGCATTCAGACTTTTTAAAACTAAGACTGGGTGTTGGAAATTTGCCGCTTGATGCAGATATTAAGTTCCCCGAAAAGAAATTCACTATGGATGATGATAACTTACAGGATGCGATGTTTTCTTTGGGAGCTGAGCCTAAAGAACTTGTTAATGTTCCGATAAGTGTTTCCTTAGTGGATAATATGACGGTTGGAGTGTATGGAGATTATGTTCAAACCGTTAATATGATTAAATCTTTAATATTGCAAATGATTTCTCTTCATAGTTATGATGAACTAAAAATTATTTTAATTTGTGATGAGTCTGAAAAAAAAGAATGGAATTTTGCAAGATTTATTCCTCATTTTTGGGATAATGATAAAACAATTCGCTTTATCGCCACAAATGCAGACGAAGTTAAAGAAATTTCAGCATATATGGAAAAGAATATTCTTTCCCGTGGAGATGCGGCAAACCAGGATTATACTGAGCTATCTCCGTATTATGTAATAATTTCTACAAGCAAGACACTAAGCGAAAAAAGCGATTCCTTACAACAACTTATTAAGTTTAAAAATAATAGAGGATTTAGTGTTTTACTTTCGGCATCTCAATTAAAGGATTTACCGAAAGAAACAAAAACAGTTATATTTGCAAACAAAGAAAATTCAAAAATGTTTGATCGAGAAGATACGACCGGTAAAAATACAATGTTTTCTGCTGATGCAGTTAATGAAGCTGCAATAGATAATCTGAGTCAAGATTTAGCAAATATTGAACTTGATTTGAGTACACAAAGATATTCTTTACCATCTATGATTACATTCCTTGAAATGTTTAATGTCGGAAAAATCGAGCATTTGAATTCATTGACAAGATGGAAGGAAAATAATCCGACTATATCTCTTCAAACTCCGATAGGCGTAGATTCTTACGGCGGTTCATTTAATCTTGATTTACATGAAAAATTTCATGGCCCTCACGGTTTAGTAGCCGGTATGACAGGTTCGGGTAAGTCAGAATTCATTATTACATATATTCTTTCGCTTGCGGTCAATTATCATCCTGACGAGGTATCGTTTATTTTAATTGACTACAAGGGCGGCGGATTAACCGGAGCTTTTGAAGATGATGACAGAGGAATTAAGCTTCCTCATCTAGCCGGTACCATTACAAATTTAGATGGGGCAGCAGTAAAACGTTCCTTGATTTCAATCCAAAGTGAATTGAGAAGAAGACAAGCTATCTTTAATGAAGCAAGAAAAGTTTCTAATGAAGGAACAATGGACATTTATAAGTATCAACAGCTTTATAGAGATAAGGTTGTTAACGAACCTGTTCCTCACTTGTTTATTATTTCTGATGAGTTTGCAGAGCTGAAAACACAACAACCTGAGTTTATGGAGCAGTTGATAAGTGCTGCGCGTATAGGTCGTAGTTTAGGTGTTCATCTGATTCTTGCAACTCAAAAACCAAGCGGCGTAGTAGATGATCAAATATGGAGTAATAGTAAATTTAGAGTATGCTTAAAAGTTCAGGAAAAAGCCGATAGCCAGGATATGATTAAATGTCCGGATGCTGCAGAACTATCTCAAACAGGTAGATTTTATTTACAGGTTGGATTTAATGAGCTATTTGCTCTCGGTCAGTCTGCTTGGTGCGGTGCGGAATATATACCGACAGAGACAGTTGAAAAAAGCATTGATGACAGTATTCAGATTGTTGATAATCTTGGTAGAACCATGATGAAACTCAAGCCAAATAAGAAAAAAGCAACAACGGGAAATAAAGTTAAACAGATTGTTTCTATCGTTAAATATCTCTCTGATCTCGCAGTAGAAGAAAATATTAAGGTAAGACCATTGTGGCTTGACCCTATATCCGAGTTTATCTTTATAGATGATATTGAGAAAAAATACTGTATGAGAGATAACGGTACTGTTTTAAATCCTGTAGTCGGTGAATATGATGATCCCTTTAACCAAAAACAAGGTGCACTTGCGATTCCATTTTCTTCTGAGGGAAACTGTTTGGTTTACGGAGCTACAGGAAACGGTAAAACAACATTTTTAACTACACTCTGCTACTCACTTATAAAAAATCATACAGCAGATGAAGTTAATATATACATAATGGATTTCGGCTCGGAAACATTGAAAGTTTTTGATAAAGCTCCGCAGGTTGGCGGTGTAATCGTTTCATCTGATGAAGAAAAGACTATCAATTTCTTGAAAATGCTTCATAGTGAAATAGAAAAAAGAAAAAGTTTGTTTTCGGAATTCGGTGGAGATTATGCCGGATACTGTAAGAATAGAGGAAAAACAGTTCCAAATATTGTTGTTCTTCTTAATAATTATTCGGGATTTGCAGAGCAGTTTGAAGATTTACAAGAAGCATTTACTCTTCTTACAAGAGATGGCGTTAAATACGGTATCTATTTTGCGGTTACAGCCGGAAATACAAGTGCTGTCAGATATAAAACCCAGCAAAACTTTAAGACAATGCTTACAATGCAACTTAATGATGCCACAGATTATTCTTTGGTAGTTGGTAAAACAGATGGACTAATTCCGTCAAAATACAAAGGCAGAGGATTAGTTGCACTGGATAGAGTTTATGAATTCCAAACTGCATATTGCAAAGATGTTGAAGATATTCAGGATTATCTGAGAGGCTATTGTGAAAAGTTAAGATCAAACGCTACATCATTTGCAAAACCAATACCGGTATTACCGAATACGGTTGATATCGAATATGTTAAAACGGCAATTGATGGCATCAAAAATGTGCCTGTTGGTGTTAATAAGAAATCTCTCACTATAACAACTGTAAATTTGGCAAACAAAGTTATTTATCCTGTTGTTGCACAAGAATTGTATGAAACAGCAAACTTTACGGAAGAATTTACTAAAGTCCTTTCTGCAGCAACTAAGACTTATGTTGTTGACGTCGAACAATTATTTAACGATGAAATATTTGGTGCAAAGCTTATATCAAACAATTATGAAAGTTTAGTTCAAGAGCTGTTTTCCGAAATGGCAGAGAGAAATAATACATATAAAGATGCTAAACTGGACACATCGTCATTAGATAAGTTTGAAGAAAAAACATATGTGTTTATTGGCTTTAAAAGATTTTGTGAACAGCTGACAGCAGACGGAAAAGAAAAGCTTGGAATTCTGCTTGAAAAAGCAGAAAGCTTTTACAAATTACATTTTGTTATTATTGAGTCCCTTTCACAGTTCAATACATATTCTTATGATTCTTGGTATAAGCGACAGATTACCGGAGCAGATGGTTTATGGATCGGCGACGGAGTTGCGGATCAATATATGCTTAAAATCAATAAGATTACAAGTGAACTCTATGAAGAGGTCGGCAGTGAATACGGTTATGCAATAACAAGAAATAAGCCGACCTTGTTGAAGCTTCTTTCACCAAGGTTAGATGAGGAGGTCGAGTAAAATGGAAAAAGTTTTAGTCGAGATATTTGTTCCGGTGCTTGACCGTTCTTTTGATGTGTTTATACCTTTACAATCGCCTATGTATGAGGTGCTTGAACTTATAAAAAAGGCAATATCGGAAATGTCGGATGGTCGCTTTATTGCAAATCAAAACACCACGATATGTCATCGTGAAGACGGTTCAATTCTCAATATTAACTTGTCAGTTTATGAGTTGGAAATTCGCAACGGCTCAAAACTGATGTTAATATAAATATTTTAAGGAGGTCATTTATTATGGCAAGAACAATTCAGGTAACCCCTGAGCAGTTGGAGTCCGCAGCAGGAAGAATTGAAAGTTTAGCTGCTGATTATAAAACACAATATGATCAGCTCTACAGCGAAACGAATGCTATGGCTTCAACTTGGAACGGAAAGGACAATACCGCATTTGTTGATCAGATTGCAGGCTTCAAGGATGACTTCGAGAAGATGCATACATTAATGCTCAACTATGCAGATTTCCTTAGAAAAAGCGCAAAGGCTTATCGCGATACTCAGGACACAGTTGTTTCTGAGGCAAGAAAATTAGTAAATTAAGGAGGGTATTAAAATGGCAGACGGAATTCAAATTTCCACTCAAGTATTGCTTGACACAGCGGATAAAGTTCGCACAATCAATAATACATTAGACTCAAAGCTTGCTGATATCAACAAGAATATGAACGACTTGGAAGCTACTTGGAAAAGTGACGCTGCTTCCGACATCAGAGCTGCAATGAATGCTCTTAAGCCTCGTTTTGAGGAATACAAAAATGTAGTAGAATCTTATGCAAAATTCCTTGTAAATACTGCTCAGAATTATGAATCAACAGAAAGTGGTATTCAAAGCAACGCAAGTGCATTTAAATAATGCCAAAATACCGCAGGTGGGTGTGATGCTCACCCCCACCTGCCTTAATTTGAAAATAATTAGGTTTTACCTATAAAAATATAATTGCGAGGTAACGACAATGATAAAAAAGCTAATTTCTATTTTAATGGTTATTGTAACATTACTTTCTATGGTAATGTCTTTTAGTGGTTGTTCCACGCAACAAAACAATTCACTTACACTTGGTCAATGGTTAGGAATGGTTAATAACTCTTTCGGAATGGAGAGTTATTCGCAGGAAGAACCCTATATTAAAAATGTAAGTAAGGAAAACGAATATTTTAACACAATTCAGATTGCCGCTGAATGGGATGTTATTGATAGAGATACTATAATAAATCCGAATTCTGCACTTACTTGGAAAGAAGCTCTTGTTACATTAGTTAATGTAGGAAACTTTACAAGTACCAATGCGACAGAAGATGAAAAAATTGATTATGCAATAAACAATTTTGATAATAGTATTAGAAAATATTGGATGAATAGACAGATTGATGTTTCTTCAGCAACGCAGTTGTTGGTTGTTGCTCAAGAAAAATGGGCAAATAAAACCTATAAAGAGTCCATATCTAAAGTTGAATATTCAGAAAATGTGGTTAATCTTTCTGAAGCAAAACAAAATGACTATACCGTTGCAGAAAACGGCAATGTTTTGGTCAACAATGACGCAGCAAAGAATTTAGAGGTAGGCAAAGTCGTTCTCCTTCCAAATCCCGAAAACAATGCTACTCCAAACGCATACAAAATTAAAGAAATCAAAGAAAATGAAGAATATGTTGAGGTTGTACCCGATACTGATTTAGAATTAGGAGATTTTGTTGACGAACTCTATATTGAAGATACTTTCACTCCCGATTTAACACAAGCGGCATTTTACGACGGTAACGGAAACTTAATGTCTATCGGTTCTGCTGCTAATGTCGCACCACAATCATATTCGTCAATTTCCGAGCCGATGATTTCTACATTGGCTTATTCATCTACTGGAAATGCAAAAGCGGTTCCACTTGCATCTAAAACAACTTTCAGTTTTGAAGTAGATGGATGTAAAGTTGAAGTTGCTATGAAATCTGATGGCTTATCTGCAAAAATCGAAATGCCAATGTCAGAAAAAGATAAAAGTTGGGTTGGATACTACGAAGCAGAAATTAGTAATTTTGAAGTAACAAACAAAATTGATTATAGTTGGTTCACCCTTCATTCTGCCGAAGTGAAAGTTGATTATACAACAAAGAATACTATCGGTGTTAAAAAGAAATATGTTGAAGAAAAAGCAGTTTATGCACCTAAATGGTCTAACGGAAATGGTCGATTCTTAACCAATTTGAAAAACGCTGCATGGAAAAACAATGATAGTAAAGGTGCAAAAACAATTAAGATTGGAAGCATTAAAGTCGCCTCCGTAGGTGTCGCTTCTTTTTCTGTTGATGTATATGCAAAACTTAAGGTTGATGGAACTATAGAAATTTCATGTTCTGAAACAGGGTGTAAAGGCATTGAATATAAAAACGGAAGTTGCAGAGTCATTAATACATCAGATAAGGATACAGATGTAAAATTTAAATGCAAAGCAGAAGGAACAGTATCAGTTGCTCCTACCGTTAACGCTTTTGGGTTTGCAATAATTGGCTTGAAAGTTGAAACCGGATTAGGTGCAGAGGTTTCATTGACGCTACATTTAGCGGACGCTGGTAACCATTTATTACAAGAGATGGAAACGAGCGATCTGCCTCCAGAATTAGTCGAATCAATACAAGTTGAAGGATTATCGGCAGATGTTGAAGAAATACAAAAGTACGCTGAAGAACAAGGCGGAACATTTGAAAGTGAAACAAGTACAGTTGATTTACATTTAGACCGTTGTTTTGATATTAATATATATTTCATTTTGAAAATTGGCTTGGAAGAAGAAACATTAGCTGGGAAATTGCTTAAGGGAACAAAGATTAAAATTGAGTGGGAAATTTTTGGAAGCAAAAATGCAAAAATTTGTAACTTACATGTAGAAAATGGTGATTGGGCAAAAGCGTTCAGCAATATAGGATTCTTTACTGACAAAAATCAATGTACATTAAAATATGTTCCGTTTGACAATGCTAAAGAGAAAGAAAAAGAAACAGAAACCAACAACAATAATTCAAGTGTAACAGTTGGCGAAGTTTTAGTTATTTCTGATATGAAATTGGTACTTGAAATTGGTACAACAAAGGCCATTAGTGTTGTGCAAGTTCCAAAGGGATACGAGCTTAAAGATGTTGTTTGCAGTTCTTCCGATGAGAAAGTGGCAACAATAGACAAAAACGGTGTAATTAAGGGTGTTGGCGAAGGTTCTACTACCATAATTGTACAAACATCCGATGGTAAATATTCTTGTGCTTGTTCTATTACAATTGTAAGCGAAGGTTCAGAAGAATTTACACCGCTTAATTTCCGAAGCGTTTACGATGATAATGGGATGGTGTATGCAGCGTGATTTTAGAATTTAACCAAATAGATAGACAACCTAATCCTTTATTTGAAGGCAAGATAAAAGGTCAAATTGTAGTAACAGGCAAAGGGACAACACACTTTAATGATGGTTTCATTGATTATAATGGAAGCAGATATGAAATATCAAGCAAATTACATAGAGAAAAATTTGCTGATAAAACGGCAACTCAGGTTTCAGACATTCTAAAGGATGGTAAAAGAGTCGGATTTATTTACCCTGATTTAGTCGCAATGAAAAAAGTTTTGTTTCTTTCTTTTGGATACGATTATTTCAATTTCATTTTTAACGGTAATAAATATACCGTTTATGAAGTTGGTTTAGGTCAAAACCAACACTATATTTGTGTATATAGCGGAAATGAAACCGTTGCTATTATCCATAAAGAAGATAAGAAACATAACTACTGTGATAAATATGTAATTTACGCTCTTAATGAAACGTTATTGTTAGATTTGAGTATTTTAACGTTGTATTTTGACTGTATTCGGTATCCAAACCACGGTGAGTTTACAGGAGAATCTTATGTTGATGACTCATTTTTAACAACACAAAAAGAACTGAATGAGAAATACGATCCCTCCTTTATTCCTTGTGTAAAAAGAATGGATGGTATTATGGATTAGCAGAGGTGACAACAGTGGCTATAAATGTAAATGTAGCTAATATGCATGCCGGACAATTATCCGGCTATGCAAATCAGCTTAGAAATGCAAAAAATCAATTAAGCAGCTATAAATCGTCAATTACAACGCATTGGCAGGGACAGGAAGTTACATATATTACCCGAGGTATTGATCAAACAATTGCTCAGATTGATAGTGTAATAAAACAACTTAATAGTTTAAGTTCAGACATAAAAAACACAGCGTCAGCAATTAAACGGGAAGATGACGCTGCGGCAGCTGCTGCACGTGCAAGGGCGTTAAAACAGCAGAGAATTCAAACTGCCCAAACGAATTATAACAGAGCGGTTGATGAATGTGCTAATCTCTATAAGGAGAGAGATGCTTTGCAAAAAGAATTGATGAAAAATATGTCGGCAAGCAAACGAAATTCCTATATGAAAAAATGGGATGAACTTATCAAAAAAATTCAGGAAGCTGAAAGAAACAGAAGCAATTGTTATAACACATTAGCGGCGGCAAGAAGGTAAATGTATTTATGAATAAGGTTAAGATAGTTAAAAGCAAAGGCATAAGTCAATTGATGATAAAAAGCTTAAAAGGACAGCAATTAAGCGAACACGAAGTATATTCTATTAACAATAATGAGGTTCGCGGTTTGCTTCATTTAGATGTTATTGAAAAAAAGAATGCCTTTAAACTTTTTTACAATGTTACCGGATATGTAACATTCAGATATTATCTTCGCACACCTTTAACCAAAGCTTCATTTGCCGCAATGCTTCAGAATATTCTTGATTGTTTATTAGCTGTAAAAAAAGCATATTTTCATCAGCAAAATATGCTGATGGATTTTAGTCAAGTAATGGTTAACCCTGCAACAGGGAAGATATATTTTGTATATGTTCCTATTCAGGGATTTGACAGTGAAAGTTCTTTAAGAGATTTTTTGCTTAACATTATACAGTATTCTACATTTGCCCCCGGTGAAGATACTGGTTATGTTCAGGACTATATTACTATTCTTAACAGTGGCATTAATTTTTCAGAATTTGAATTGGAAGAATACATAAAAAATTTATCAGGTGGGGGTTCTGAGCCAATTGGGCAAATTGAATGCCCGAATTGTCGTGCAAGGTTGCCAAAAGGTACAAGCTATTGTACTCAGTGCGGAACCAAAGTATCCGGAAATACCGGCAGAACCGGCAGACAGGTTTATGATCCGTTTAACGATAACGACGACGATGATGAACCAAATGGCGATACAGAAAGGCAAACACCACCTGAAAAACACGACCGAAAAGATAATACACAGGGATTAAGTGACGGAACGACGGTTTTGGGAGCTGATCCGGGCGGAACTACAGTTTTGGGATCAGAAGAATTAGATACTCCTAATTTTCCGTATCTTATCAGAAATAAAAATAGTGAAAAGATAATGGTAAATAAACCGACTTTCAGAATCGGGAAAGAACGAAAATACAGTGACTATTTTGTTTCAGATAATAATGCAGTAAGCAGGAGTCATGCAGATATTATAACAAGAGAAAAAAGATATTATATTATAGATTTAAATTCTACGAACAAAACATATGTTGATGGTCGTGCTATTGCAATAGAAAAAGAAGTTGAAATCTTTAACGGAACAAAATTGCGATTGGCTAATGAAGATTTTGTATTTTATATTGATGATAATAAGGATGGTGAGTAATTATGCCGTTTATGGTTGAAATGCATACAGATATAGGTATAAGAAAAGAAACAAATCAGGACAGTATTTGTGTTAAAGAAGCTCAAACCGATAAAGGTAATATATTGCTTGCCATAATATGTGACGGTATGGGGGGACTTGAAAAAGGAGAAGTTGCAAGTGCAACTATTATCAATACTTTTTCAAAATGGTTTGAAAATGATCTTCCCTATCAGCTTTCAAGTGAAAACGAACTTGGCGAAGTAGAATATTCTTGGGACAGAATGATTAAAGAACAAAATCAAAGTATTGCTGCATATGGAAGAACTCATCATATACAATTAGGTTCAACCATAACGGCAATGTTGTTTTTGGAAAATGGAAAATACTTGATCGGACATGTAGGAGATTCAAGAGCATATAAAATAACAGATAATGAAATTGAAATTTTGACCGAGGATCAAACTCTCGTTGCTAGAGAAGTGAAAATGGGCAGGATGACTCCTGAACAGGCTGAACGTGATCCTCGAAGAAATGTTTTATTACAGTGTATAGGCGCATCTAAAATTGTTGAACCTACATTCATTTGCGGTAATTATAATAAAAATGAATGTTATATGCTGTGTTCTGATGGCTTCAGGCATGTTGTTACAGCAAACGAAATACAAAATTTCTTTGCTCCATCTCAGAATGGCAATGAGAAAATTATGAAAGATAATATAGTTCAGTTGATTGAGCTAAATAAAGAACGTCAGGAAACTGATAATATTTCATCAATACTCATTAAAATCATTTAAAGGAATTAAATTTATGAAAGATAAAATCTTAAGCAAAATTAAAACTGCAAAAAGTTTTCGCATATTTTTAATTGTATTAGCGGTGTTGTGCTTCTTAAGTATGATAATAATTCCAATGTTAGATATAGATTATATGGGGATTTATTTTGTATTATTCTTTGCATTAGTTATTTCCGGATATGTGTATCTTATTTCATTTCAGCCTATTGTGAAAAGTGCGAAATGTATTGAAATAGCTGGTCTGGAAAATACAGTTGACGATATTCCTGCAAATCCAACCCTACCGAAATCGAAGATTTATTGTGGGTCAAAAGCATTTTTTTCAAAGAAACCATTTACAATAATCCCTTATTCTGAAATTGCGTGGGTTTATATGCAAGTAAATAAAGCGTACGGAATTACAGTTGCAAAACAAGTACATATTTATTGCAGAAACGGTAAGCACTTTATTCTCAGAGCAGATGTTGAAGAAATTAAGTGGTTGTTAGAGAACTGTTTGTTAAAATTCAACCCAAACATTATTATTGGTTATGGATTTGAACAAAAAAAGCAGTATAAAGCAGTTAAAAATACTTATAAAAATCAATTTTAGAATTAGAGGAGGCAAAAAAATTGGCATTTGTCGGACAAGTAATAGATGATAAATATGAAATACTTAAATTAGTCGGACAAGGCGGTATGTCAAAAGTTTATCTCGCAATGGATAAACGATTGAATAAGCAGTGGGCGGTTAAGGAAATTGAAAAACGAGCAAAGGACAGAAATAATGAAATAGTAATCCAAAGTGCCATTGCCGAGGCAAATCTCATTAAACAGCTTGATCATCCGGCTATTGTTCGTATTGTGGATATTATTGATAATGGTAATGTTATTTATATCATCGAGGATTATATTGAAGGTGAAACTTTAGGCACAATTCTTGAAAATAACGGTGCTCAGCCTCAGGAATTGGTTATCGAATGGGCAATGCAGATTTGCGAAGCCTTAGAGTATTTACATACAAGAAAACCTGCAATTATATATCGAGATATGAAACCGGCAAATGTAATGCTGAAACCTGACGGAAATATTAAGGTTATTGATTTCGGTATTGCTCGTGAGTATAAAGACCAAAGTTTGGCTGATACAGTTAGCCTCGGAACAAAGGGCTATGCCGCACCGGAACAGTTTGGTGGTAAAGGACAAACTGATGCTCGAACGGATATTTATTGTTTAGGCGTAACTTTATATCATTTGTTGACCGGTCAAAACCCTTGTGAACCACCATATGAAATTTATCCGATAAGACATTGGAATCCGCAATTATCAGCAGGTCTTGAAGCGATCATACAGAAGTGTACTCAGTTAAATCCTGACGATCGTTATCAGTCATGTGCGGAATTGCTATATGCTTTACACCATTATGAAGAATACGGTGCAGCATACAGAGCTATGCAAAAAAGCAAGCTTAAAAAATTTGTAATTACTGCTTCTATAACAGTTATATGTTTGTGTATTGGTATATTCGGACTGATTATGCGAACGGCTACAAATAATGCAGATTACAATCAGAATATTTTACAGGCTGAAAAAGCCTCAACTTCTGATGAAAAAGCAAATTATTATGCAACAGCTATTGATATAAAACCAATGGCAATAGAGGCATATATAGGTATGATAGAAGCATTTAAGGATGATGCCGCATTTACTACATCTGAAGAGGAATTATTAAAGAAAAATCTTGATGTCAATCTTGCACAACTCAGAACACAGGAGCAATATGCAGAATTAGCATTTGAATTAGGAAAACTATATTGGTATTACTATGATTACGGAAAGACCGAAACAGCAGATAATCAAATAACAAGAATGAAAAGTTCTATTCAATGGTTTGAAGACGCTGTTGAATACGGTGATGCTTCTTCGGATAATTATTTAATGGCTTCTACATATAAAGAAATCGGTAAATTCAACAGAGATATTACCTTGCAAATCGAAGAAGCGGATGACAAGGGAAAATATGCTCCCTATTGGGAAAATTTAGAGAAACTGACTGAACAGATTTCCAACTCAAAAAACGAAAATGAAATAATTGAACTTGAAATTTATAAATTGGTTATGTATTCAATTGAAAATTACGCAAGAAAATTTAAGGCAGATGATATTTCACAAGAACAAATGAATTCGTTATATAAAGCGGTTCAGCAAGCTGTATCAGATGTTTCGACTTCTACAGACAAAACAAAAGAATTGAAAAATGATGTTGTAGAAAGACTTGATTCTGCAAATCAGGCAATAGAAAACGCGTATAGAGAGTAGGTGGGATTTTTATGAGTGCAACAGCGTGGTTAATAATAGCAATCGTTGGATTTTCGCTTGCCGGAATTGCTTTGATAGTTGCCGTATTTATGTTTATAAAGATGAACATACCATCAGTTATAGGTGATTTGACCGGTAAAACCGTTGCAAGAGAAATTAAAGCAATGAGAGAATTTAATAATTCTAAAGGTGACAGAAGGTTTAGACCAAGTAAAGTTAATCTGGAAAGAGGTACTTTAACAGAGAAAGTTGATACTTCAATTGATGATAAAAAAGCTATGGCAGAGGCACATGCCTCAAAAAGGCTGGATAGAACAGAAACGAATGAGAACAAGAAAAATAGTAAATCTCAAAAGTCTAATGGAACTATCGGACTAAATGATTTTGAAATGAACCCTACTGATGTATTGAACGAAGATAGCACGCCAACAGAAGTTTTAAGTGATAACTCTACAGAAGTTTTAGAGTCTAATGCCACGGAGGTGCTTAGTGAGAATCAAACAGAGGTACTTAATACAGATAATACTGAAGTTCTCAGCGAAAACACAAATGAACTGCTTGATGACAGTACTACTGTGTTATCTGAGGGAACAATAGTCTTGGAGAATACCGAAGAGCCGGGAAATAATAAACCGGTTTCATTTAAAATCATAAAGGATAATGTTATAACGCATTCAGATGAGGTGATTTAATGGACGAGTATTCTACAAAGTATACACGATTATTAAAATTATCAATTATTTGTTCGTTTATTTCAAGTATATCAGTTCTCTCCTGTATTTTTATTGAAAGAAATGACAAAGCAAGCTTAGCAATTAAAATTGTGTTTCCGTTGATATTTTGGGTTGGCTTGTTTGGAGAGCAGTTTTTGTTTTGGAAATCAAATTCAATTCGTAAGGAAATATTAAAAGCGAGTAATCAAAGGTGCTTAAATTCAAAAATCGGTTTGATTTCTATATCACAAAATCATTATGGTACTGCAGCAGATATAGTTTTTGCTGTTTCGTTTATAGCGTTATTGTTATTCACAATATTCGGAATAGGAAAGCAAACTGCTCAGTATATAATTATTTTTCTTTTAGTTTTATCATTTAGACTTCATTGTATTCTAAACGGTAAAAACTTTAAATATATAAATTATTTTAAAAAGAGGAAGGTAAAAAATGATGTTTAAAGGTTTAAAGAAATCAACATCAAAAATAACGGCAGCCGTTTTAGCTGCAGTAATGATTTTAACAATGATACCGTTCGGTACGCTTGTTAACGCTTTTGCTGCAACTGTAGATAGCTATACCGTTACATTAACTGACGGTTCAGCCGTTATTGGTCTTGATGACGTTCAGATTACTCTGACTGATAAGGAGGACAATTCCAATAGTTTTACACAGGGTACTGTAAACGGCGTAGCGACATTTGAAAATTCTGTTGAGGATGGCAAAACATATACAGTTTCAGTTGCTGAAATAATCGGCTACGAAGCTGTAAATGATTTTGAGGTTACGCCCAACAGTGATAAAACGAATGACGATGTTAATCTTGTTGCTATTGATAAAGTGGAACTTAAAGGAACAGTTGTTGATGAAAACGGCAATCCTTACAATGGCGCTACAGTTAAAGTAACAGGTTATATTACCGAAACAGCAGTAACCGGTTATGACGGTACATATAGCTTTTCAGCTTATAAAGGTAAAGACTATACTGTTACAGCGACAGCTAAAGAAGAAAAATATGAAAAAGCTTCAACTGAGATTACTAATTTAAGCGAGACTCAGCCTGCAAGTGAGTTACGGTTTAAAGTTAAAGAATTTAAAATTACAACATCTGCAACTGATTCTAATGGACTGGTTACAGATTCAGATAATGTTAAGTATGGTGAAAACAAGACAATTACAGCTACTGCAAAAGATGGATATTGTATTAACAGCTTTAAGGTTGACGGTGTTGAGCAATTAGACGCAACGGCTAAAAAAGACTTTACATACTCTTTTTCTAACATTACAGATTCACATTCTGTAAGCGTATCTTTCAAAAGACAAACATATAAGATTTCCTTTACCGTTGATGAAAATGGTAAGGTTGAATACACTGAAGGAACTAAGCAAGTTGTAGCAGGCGGATCTGTTAATATTGATAAAGAATTCAATGAATCGGAAGATCCTTCAAACCCTACAAAAGTAATTGTTGATGCTATTCCTAATGACACATATCGCGTGTCAAAAATCGTGGTTGATGGAGTAGAGCAAACATTTACAGAGAATGATAAAAAGGTTGAAGGAACCGAATTCGCAATGACGGAAGATCATACTTTTGTTGTTGAATTCAAGCTTAATCAATATGATATAAATATCAATAATGGTAGTGGCAAAGAAGGCGAAGTTACTGTATTAGGAAGCTCTAACAGTAATAATGCGAAAGCTAATCATGGAGATAATTTAGAGTTCCAGATTAAAAATATACAAGGCTATGTTATTAAGGAAATTAAAGTCAACAATGCCATAACTGATTATGAATACGATAATGATAAAGCAGCTTATGTAGTAGCGGTTAATAATGTGGATGGTAACATTGATTTCGATATAAGTTACGAAATTAATGATAAACTTTATTCATTCAAAGAGAATGTTAAAGTTGAAATAAAAAATGGGGCAAAATCTGTTGTTTTCAATGATGGCACAACAGAACTTGATTCGCTTGGTGAATTAAATAATAACAATACAGATGGTCTGGTTATTAAAACCGAAGGCAATACTATTGTGCTTAAATCAGGCTCTGAAATTGTTTTTACTAATAAAAATAATAAAAACATTGAATTGCAATTTGTTTATTCACAATTTAGCACAAATTCTAATGGCTGGTATAATCCTAGAAATAAAAAAGTAACAGTATCTAAATCTTGTGAATTGACTAATGTTCAAGTTAAACCAAATGATAAGAATACTATTAATCCAAAAGATGCGATTAAAGCATCAGAGCAGCCAATTAAATATACTATAATAATTGACAACAATAAGCCTGAAGCTTCTTTAACAAAATCCGAGTTTGATTGGACAAATGCGGATAATGTTACTGTTACAGGAACTGTGTCTGACGAAAATACGGCACAAAATCCGTCGTCAGGTCTTTCTCATATTGTATGGAGCAAAGACTCTGCAATGACACCAAGTAAGGTTTTGGGAGAAACAGAAAATAAGGCAGCAATAACTAATGGTGAATTCAGCTTTAATTCTGTTAATGGCGAACAAAATTCAACTTATTATGTATATGCTGTTGATGTAGCAGGTAATGTTTCAGATGCTAAAACAGTTGAAGTTAAAATAGATAAAACTGCTCCTACTGTAGATACAATCACAAAGGTACCAAATAGAGAGTGGACAAAAGAAAACACGACAATTAAAGGTTCCGTTTCGGATTTAAATTCTACAGATGGCAATTTGGCTTCCGGAGTTAAAAGAGTTGTATACACAACCAACAATTCTTTAACTAATGATGAAATAAAAGCTCTTGGAACTGAAAATGAAGCGATATTAAAAAATGGCGAATATTCATTTGAATTAAAAGATTCACAGACGGCAACTTATTATATTTATGCTATAGATAACGCAGGTAATGTATCTGATTGCAAATCAATAAATGTTAAGATCACAAGAGTTGTACCGATTATTGATTCTGTTGAAAAAGAACCTTCAAAAGAGTGGCATAATGATGATGTAAAGGTTACCGTGTCTGCATCAATTGAAAACGGTGCTTCTCCCATTAACAGAGTTGTATATACAACATCAACCGACTTAAATAATGCTGCTATACTTGCCCTTGATACAACAGCGGTGCTTGAAAACGGAAAATATATATTTACTGTTAGCAAAGATGTTGAACAAAATCAAAAATATTATGTATATGCAATAGATGAAGCTGATAATATTTCCGAGGCCAAGAGTATTGATATAAGAATAGATACTACAATACCTACCGTTGATGGCTTTATATTTGAAAGAGTAAACTCTTCCGCACCAGCAAAGATATTGAATTTCTTAACATTTGGTCTCTTCTTTAATGAGGAAATACGTGTAGTAGCGACTGTTTCTGACGGAATCGATATAGATGATTCACAGTGTAATAATGTTAAATTTCAGTTATATAGTGGCACTGCTGCAGGAACCCCTTATGGCGATGCAGTTGTAGTTAACATTGAAGACAATACAGCTACAACAACCATACCTATGAATTTCAAGGGCGTTATCAAGGCTGTTGCATACGATAATGCAGGAAACGCTTCAATTGAAACAATGGCAACTAATAAGAATTCTAATAGCGGTGATGATAAATTCGCTGATGGATTCATTATGACTGAGATAATGCCTTCAAATGTTACATTCAATGAAACTGCACCTATCGCAAACTCTAAGAATTGGTATAACAGTAAGGATATCACAATTCCGTTTGACGTAACAGATGAAACTAACGGAATTGTAAATTCTGGTTTATATTCTATTGAAGTTAAAGCTTATTACAATCAGAGCGAAGATGAATATCAAACAGTAACATTTAATGATGACCTTGGTATTGATAATAACGCAATTGAAGCAGTGATGAGTCGCCAGATTGATTTAACTTTTGGTACTGATGCAGATGATATTATTGCTTATCAGGGCGATGGTCAATACAAATTATCTGTATTAGTTACAGACAACTGCGGTAATACTCGCACGGAAGAAATTACATATTTTGTTGATACTACAGCAGCAAATATCGTTAGTTTTGAGCTTGGAAAAAATTCCGAAGGTGTTGTAGAAGAAGCAGATTATGGATATTACTTCAAAAATGATGTTGATGTTATCGTAACTGTTAATGATAACATTGAAGATGTAAAAGATGTTTCTGATGCTTGTGAAGTAAGATATTATACTGTGGATTATTCTGTACCGGATAGTCCTGTATATTCAGGCACAACAACCGAGAATTATACAGTGGCCGAATACGATTCAAACAAACATCAAGCGATTATTCCAATTAGAGGTAATTTCAAAGGTCAAATTTATGCTTGGGTTATAGATAATGCCGATAATACTTCTATAAAGGCATATGATGGAACAAGCATTGATCCTGCTAAACCGGATGGTTCTATTCTTGAACCAATTGTTAAGCACGAATCAGAAGAGCACATTGCTTTTGCAAAGAATAATACTTCTTTTGCTACAAGAAGCGGTTCAGAACTTTATGCGACAGATGTTCCTGTAACAATTACGATAACTGATACATATTCCGGTATTCGTGAAATTGAATGGGAAGTGGTTGCTCCCTACGATACTGAAAACAATCAGAGCGGTAAGGTTACAGTAAACAATGATAAATCAATTGCTGAAGGCAGTGACTCTGATTGGAAACAAACAAAATCAGAGGCCAACCTTGTAACAGAAATGGAAAAGACCATCACTGTAAACAATAACAGTAATGATATTGTTGTTAAAGTCAAGATGATGGATAGAGCCGGTAATACATCTGAAAAGGAAATCACATTCAGTATTGATAAAACAAAACCGGTTATAGAAGTTACATATGATAATAATGTGCCGGATGATACTTATAAGGATATTTATAAAGAAAACCGTACTGCAACCATTAAGGTTACTGAAAGAAACTTTGATAGTAAGGATATTGTTTATCAGATTACTAATACTGATGGCGTAATTCCCACCTTATCCGATTGGAAAGAAACGGAAAATCCTGAGAATCCTGATGAAACTTATAATATTGCAACAATTTCTTACACAGCAGACGGCGACTATACATTTGATATCAGCTATTCTGACCTTGCCAAAAATGCTGCCGATAAATTTGCACAGCACGCATTTACAATTGATAAGACTATGCCTACCGTAACAGTTACTTACGATAACAATTCGGCATTAAACGG
The DNA here is from genome assembly GCA_947632455.1 of uncultured Bacilli bacterium. Taxonomy (GTDB): domain Bacteria; phylum Bacillota_I; class Bacilli_A; order RF39; family UBA660; genus Caccenecus. The sequence goes on along the minus strand of CANRPK010000018.1, from coordinate 10,788 downwards.
CAATTATTATAAAGCGGACAGAACAGCGACAATTACAATTGTTGAACATAACTTCGATTCGGCAAGAGTAAATGTTATCGGAACAGCTACAGATAACGGGACAAATTTAAGTTTCCCGGCAACCAGTTCTTGGACAGATAACGGAGATACTCATATTGCAACAATAAATTACTCGTTTGATTCTCAGTTTACTTTTGATATTGAATTCTCTGATATGGCTGGCAATCCTATTGCGGATTATACTGCTGAGGAATTCTTTGTTGATAAAACTGCGCCTACACTTGAAATTTCAGGTGTTGAAGATAAGTCGGCTAATAATGGTACAGTTGCACCGATAGTTACATATACAGATACTAATTTCAATAAAGATGCAGTTACTATTGAACTTAACGGTGTAAATAATGGCAAAGTAAATTATGCAGCATCAACGAAGGATATTGATAATGGTCAGGAATACGCTTATGCCGATTTTGATAAGGTGCAAGAAGTTGATGACATCTATACTCTGTCTGCAACATTAACTGATAAAGCAGGGAATGAAACGAAGAAAGAAATTATGTTTTCTGCTAACAGGTTCGGTTCGGTATATACATTTGATACCTATTTAAAAAATATCGAAGGAAAATATACGAATGCTGAACAGGATGTTGTGTTCACAGAAACAAATGTAGATACTCTTGATCATGAAAGTATTTTGTTAAAATTATTTAAGGATGGCACTCCGACTGACCTAAAAGAAGGACAGGACTATACTGTTGCTCATACAGGCGGCGACGGAAAGTGGAGTCAATATGAATATGTTGTAAGCAAAGAATTGTTTGCAAATGACGGAAAATACAGAATGACTGTATACTCTAAAGATAGAGCCGGCAATGTTAATGAAAATATAGAGGAATCCAAAAAAGCTGAAATTTCATTTGGTATTGATAAAACTAAGCCAGTGATAGTACCAATTGATTTTGAAAGCGGAAAGCAATATCCTGTTGAGGTTAAAACAGTTAAAGCCGAAATTAAGGATAATTTAGTTCTTGAAAATGTTAAAATCTATCTCGGCGAGGAAAAAGCAGAAAACGAAATCAAATATACCGTTGACGGAGAAACTTATACATTTGATATTCCTCAATCAAATGAAAAGCAGACTGTTCTTTTTGTAGCAACTGATGCAGCTTCAAACGAATATAAGCTTTCTGTTGAAGATTTCCTTGTATCAACTAATATTTTTGTTCGCTGGTATAATAATACACCATTGTTTATAGGTTCAATTATCGGAGTGGTAGTGCTTGCGGTTGGTCTTGCTGCTTTCTTAATCTTTGGCAAAAAGAAAAAGAAAGATGACGAAGATGAAAAAGAAAAGTTTTAAGTTATAAATAAAATCCAGTGGGCTTTTTGCCCACTGGATAATAAAACCGAGGAGGTTTAATGCATGTATCCTGAATTTATAGCTATTTATATAGGAATAGCTGTGATAATAGCTTTAGGTATCGCAATACTGATTTTACTGATAAAGTTATTGAAAAACAGCAATGATTTTCCAATGCCCAAACAAAATATGGCTCCGACAATAAAGGCGCAACCTAATGTATCCAATGCTTCTAATCAAGAAAATGGAAATATGGCTTTCTGTAAAAAATGTGCCACACAATTTAATGCTTCCGAACGTTTTTGTCCTAAATGCGGAACTCCGCGGTAGCAGGTAAATTATAGATTGTTCAGGAGGTGAATCAATGGCAAAGACAGTAATCAGTGTAGGGGCGGTTGTTGGACTTGGTTCGACAATTACTTCTGCAAAAAATACAGTTGGAAATGTGAAATCTTCCTTTTATTCAACAAGATGTCAAGTTGATGGAAGAATTGTTAACAGAAATAACATTGGAAACAGGCTTTCGAGTATCTCTTCTCAATTGTCAAATATTGAAAATCGTATTTTTAATATTAAAAATACAGTGGAAAGAAGTGCCACTTCCTACCAACGAACGGACAGTATGGTGAACGGATGGACACCAATGGATATGCATAAGGTGCATGGATTGGGTGGAAGCAGCGGCATATCTCATGGTGAAAATACAAAAAAGACAAGCAAAACTGTTCTTGATGAACTTAAAAAACAATTAGGCGATTCATATGATGATTTTTCTGATCTTGCTTTGTGGATACAAAATCATTACGATAATCTTTCAAAAAGTGAACAAGCACTTATTGATACTATTTTAAAAACTGCTATTGATAAAGATGTTTATTCTACTTTGAAAATTATTAATAAGATTGTTAGTGGTAAAGCAGATTGGAAAACGGCTATTGATGCTTTTTCAACCGGTGCAAGTATTGCAGGGAAAAATAATATTTATGTAAAGGTAGTAACCCAAACATTAAAAAATTTCAGCAAATACAGTAAAATAATAGATTCAATAGAAAAAAAGATTACTACTTCTATTACGGATGGAGATTATTTTTCTGCTTTAAAATATACTATAAAAAGTATTATAAAGGTTCCGCTAGGCGGTTCGGTTGATGTTGCTTGCCAACTAATCGCTTCTACTTCCTTTCCTGGAACAAATATTAATATAAATTCTATGGTCGGCGGTGTCAAAGCAGTTACGGGTGTTGATGTCGGACTTATGTTTAATGACGTTACGAAAAAAGTTAATTCATTTTGGGACAAGTGGTTTGGATAAGGAGTGTTTTATGCATATAGAACCATTACCGATAGGTACAGTTTTTATTTTTCATGACACAGAAATGATGATTATTGGCAGCACTATTGCCACAGATAATGAGGTGGATCGTCCATATTACTATTGCGTTCCAGTTCCACTGGGTTTTATTGATGAGGATAGAATTGCCTCAATTCCTTTTGATGAATTGAATGACAATATAATTCGAGTAGGATATTGTGATAATGAGATGCAATCATTTTTGGATAATCAAAAAATATTACTTCAGTCTTTTGTAAAATTGGGGCATAGTAAAGCTGTTGAGATATTGGAGGATTTTAATAAAAATTTGGAGGCGATTGCAAATGAATGATGTATTGCCTATAGGAACGATTGTATCTTTGGAAAATTCTCAAAAGTTAATGATAGTAGGATATATGCCCAGTGTAGAAGATAAAATTTATCTGTATTCGGCTGTTCCGTATCCTGCCGGAATGATGTTGGATAATAATTTGGTTTTGATTGATTTTAACTGTAAATTAAATGTATTTGCACAAGGGTATACCGACGAAAGTACAAAAGAGTTTTTACCAGGATTAAAAAAGATACTTGAAAGTTATCAAAACAATATTTTTAAATAGCAAAAACATGGACTAACTATTTAGAATAGAAATTATATTGACAACATCATATCATATCGCAAAAGAGGGTGTTCTATGGAGCAACCTCTTTTTTGGAAGGTAAATATTTATGAATAACAATGAATTAATCCAATGCTTCTACGATTCGGTTAATATATCAGAGCATATATTAAAATCTGAAACAGAAAAAGCGATGAAATCAAATAAGGTCTACAAAGAGAACTTTGTTGCCAGAAAGAAAAATGTAAAACGAGTCCATAAAGATATATTTAATTATCTTAGCGTTGAATCAAATACAAGTTTTAATGCTGCAAAAAAAGTATTTACAGTATGGCAAAACCGCTGTGCTGAATTTTGCCAATCCGCATAATCCGGGCGGCGGTGTACATAACGGTGCTATGGCACAGGAGGAATGTTTGTGCCGTAGCAGTAATTTGTATCCTTGTATAAGCAATAAAAATGTTTTTAATGATTATTACTTGTACCATAAAGATATGAATCATTATTTCTTTTCTGACAGGCTTATTTATACAAAAGACATTACTGTCTTTAAAGATGACCGTGATGTACCTCAGATTATGCCGAAAAGCGAATGGTTTAATGTAGATGTAATTACTTGTGCTGCACCGTATATTGCTAAGCGTAAATATACGAACAAGACAGCATTAAAAGAACTGTTTAAGGGTAGAATTAAAAATATTTTTGAAGCAGCTATTGATAATGATGTTGAAGTTATAATACTCGGTGCTTTTGGCTGCGGTGCATTTAAAAATCCACCAGAGGTTGTTGCAAAAGCATTTCATGAAACAATTGAAGAAAACAACTATAGTAGTTGTTTTAAGAAGATAGTATTTGCAATACCAAAAGGCAATAATTTTTATCATTTTGATGATGAATTTTTTGGTGAATATCATACTACCCTATTGGAAACGCCGCCGTTGCCGTTGATTGAACCGTTGAACAAGAAGTGCAAGGAGGATTATCATTTGGAATCGGATTATGATAGTTGGAAATGGAAAAATAAATATTGTGGTAAGAAATTTTCAATTTTAGGCGATTCTATAAGTACGCTCGCAGGATATAATCCCAAAGGCTATAAAGTATTTTTTGACGGTGAAAGCTGCGAAAAATCAGGCGTCGAAAAAATGCAGGATACTTGGTGGGGCAAGGTTATTGACTTTTTTGGCGGCGAATTGCTTGTAAATAATTCGTGGTCGGGAAGTCGAGTAACAAGATTGCCTAATAATGATAATTTATTTCCTTCAGGATGCTCTGATGAAAGAACAGGCGGTTTACATATCAATGGCGTAAAACCTGATGTAATTATTGTTTATCTTGGTACAAACGATTGGGCATTTGGTGCAGAGCTTGATGGCACTCGCCTTCTAATAGATAAATCAAATATGCAGTATTTTGCGGCGGCATACGAAACTATGCTGGAAAAAACTAAAACAAATTATCCTAATGCTGAAATTTGGTGCTGTACGCTGAATACTACGTTTATGTCGTCAAATCCGTCTTTTAGCTTTCCGTATGAATATGGTGGAACGCATATTGAAAAATATAATCAAATTATTAAAGATACAGTAGATATGAATAATTGTAAAATTATTGATTTGTATAGTTATCATATTCCGTATGATTCAATTGACGGCTCACATCCGAATGCAGACGGAATGAATACTCTGGCAACCTTGATAATAAGAGAAATCGGCGGAAAGGAAGTAAAGCAGTTTATGGGCATTGAAAATGAAAAAGATGAGAATAATTTTTGTCTGTATTGTGGAAAAACAATAAAAGCCGAAAGTAACTTTTGCCCGTATTGCGGGAAGTCTTTGAATAGAAATCCTGAATTTGATATGTGTCCGAATTGTAACCAAAAAACACTAAAACACTCTGCTTCATCTGATTATTGTACTAATTGTGGATTTGAAGCATTGTTTTATAATGATAATCCCTATATCTATGATTCAAATGCTGAGTATGTTTGTTTACCATCTGATATTACACGGTTATTATTTGATAATACAATGAAACTCTATGATACCGGAACAAATCTAAAAATTGAAATGCAAAGTGAGTATATTGCTGTTGGAAGAAACCCTGATTGCGAACTTCAAATTGACAATAATTACATATCACAGATTCATGCTTCATTTTATCACGAGGATTCTTGTTGGTTTATTATGGACAAAAATTCGATGAACGGTACATGGCTAAATGGAGAAAAGCTTAAACAGAACACAAAATATGAACTTTATCCTGGTGATGTTATCAACTTTTCAAAAGCAAAAGAATATGTTTTTTATAAACCAATAGATGATGAGCCACACGAGTATAGCGAAGATCAGTTGCTTGGCATTTTAGAAAAAGCAACAGTAGAATTCCACGCTGATAATGATGATACAGACGCTTTAAAACTAATTGCATTAACAATGGCAGAGGTTCCCATTTATATTCCAATGGATTATGATTTCAACGAAATGTTCGGAAACATTGATCCGCTGCAACTTAAAAAGGGTGATACCATAACTACCACCAAAGATGTAAGAATGAAAATTATCACTCTGCAAGTTGGCGATGAAGAAATTGTGCCGATGTTTACATCTTCTGAACAAGCACATAAAGGTCCGGCAGTAAATATTACAAGGTTATATCCACAGGACTATTTGCCGATTGTAATATCTATGAATAAATCATTTGCCTTGAACCCATTTGGGAACAATGCAATTTCATTGAAAGTTGAATTTTTGAAAGATTTTGTATTGCCGCTTGTACAGGAAAAACTGAAAAACGCAAATGAAATCAAGGATGAAAATCACGATGATATCAAAGCAGGCACTGTTCTTGATAATAAATATGAATTATTAAAACAAATCGGTTCAGGTGGACTATCTACTGTTTATTTAGCGAGAGATATAAGCCTGAATAAAATGTGGGCAGTTAAGGTTGTTAAAGATAAAAGGAACAATCAGTCTAATCCAATTTTTAATTCTGTAATTCAAGAAGCACAGATGATGAAATCATTCACTCATCCCGCAATTCCAAACATTATTGATATTGTTGTATGTCAAAATTTTATGGCAATTGTTATGGATTATGTTGAGGGTGAAACATTAGAAACTATTGTTAAGGAATATGGCGCACAGCCTGTTGACAGAGTTGTTGAATGGGCAAAACAAATTTGTGATGTATTAAATTATTTACACACTTTAAATTCACCACATATTTATCGTGATATGAAGCCAGGCAATATAATGTTAGAGCCAAGAGAAACGATAAAATTAATCGATTTTGGCCTTATGCGTACATATAAACCAAACCAAAAGCAGGATACATGCAATCTCGGAACACAAGGTTATGCTGCGCCTGAACAGTACGGCGGACGAGGTCAGTCTGATGCAAGAACCGATATTTACGGTCTTGGTATGACAATGTATCATCTTTTAACAGGCATTGACCCTAAGGAAACTGACTTTGCGGTTAAGCCTATTCGTCAGATAAATTCGAGCTTACCAAAGGGTTTAGAGTATATTGTTGAAAAATGTACTCAAATCGATCCTGCTAATCGTTATCAGTCTTGTACTGAGTTGCTGAATGATTTGAATAGGTATGATGATTTACCAGGGTGTGAAGCACCAGACTTAAAAAATAAACTTCGAACTATTTTTAAGAAAAAGTAATATACAAATAAATATGCTTATAGCATCAATTGCAAAGAGCGTTCAGCAAAATTATGCCGAACGCTTTCTTTTATGATTAATTTACTTTATAGTATAAAATCCGACAAAAATAGAATTGATTATTTAATCAAAAACGACAGCAATTTCACATTCGATAAGTTATGATATAAGTAGAGAATTTTCCCAAAATAGCAAGCATAAAATATAAATAGAGGGATGAACCGACTTAAATGGAAAATATACCACAGCAATTATCCCCATAATTAAACATATTTTGGCGTGACAGCATAAGCTGACAACGCAAAACGGCATAGGCGTATAAACTATGCTGTCGTGCGGTTGGGAGTGGCTGTATGCTATCGGCACGATACATAGCTTATCATCTAAAGAAGTTTAAAAGAAATGTCTTCATTGGAAAGCACAGGTCGATAAAAAGAAGAAAAGATTTTAAATTAATAAAACTGAATACCAACCGTACCGCCAAATTTACCCTTTGCATAACGAGGGGCGAATTTGGCTTTTTTTATTACGCCTTTAGCTTTAATAGCTGTTATGCCGTAGGCTGTCGCAGTCCTCCAAATCAATCTAAACCTAAAAATTTAGATTGATTGGAGGTAACTACGGTGAAATATGCACCGAAAAAAGTATTTATTTTAGATAACGGCAGTTATACGGAATTGAGTTATGAGGAATTTTGCTCGCTTCAAGAAAATGATGTTTCGTATGCTGATAAGTTCTTTATTCCTTTGCACGGTATGCTTATGGAAGTGACAGAAGAAACTTATAGAGATTTCTATAAGGCAGGGCGCCGTCAGAAATATATAGATGAGCGTTCAGTGGGAAACGGCGATTTTTCTTATGATATGCTCACAACCGCTGATTTTAACGGTGAAGATATTCTGATAGATACATCACAGAAAATCGATGAGGCAGTGATACATAAAATAATGTTGGACAAGCTGCATGATTCTCTTGTTCTGCTGTCGGACGATGAACAAAAACTGATAAATGCTCTGTTTTTCAGGAATTTATCGGAGCGTGAATTGTCAGCTGAAACAGGCATTCCGCAAAAAACGATAAACGACCGAAAGCGCCGCATCCTTATAAAACTTAAAAAACTTTTGGAAAGTTAAAAATAAATCCGCTCAGCCTCTTCACTTTTCGGCATGGAAAGTGAGGAGGCTTTTTTATTGCCTCCGCTGTTCCTTGAAAACTGAATAGCACAGCGCATTTTTTACATTCCTTCTGCTGTCGGCTGAAACCGGCAAGCTACATGAGCGAACGCATTTTATATGCCTTCAGGACTCAGACGATGCAGGCAATCTGCACGAAGGCGATGACAGGCAGAGGCAATAATGATACTTCCGTTCAGTCCTAAAGTCGAGCGTTAAGAGCGTCGCAACAAAGGAGAGCGGCTCGGAGAGATCCTCGGAGTGGTGAGATTCCAATGAGGTCAAAAGCATGACCGGAAAGTGCGTTCCCGTGTATTCGAGGGGCGGCGTGGTTCAAATATCGGATAACAAAAACGATTGATATAAAAAATTATGGGCGGTCGTTTACCAATTTTGATAAGCGACCGCCTTTTACTTACGGAGGCAAATATTATGGAACAAATTAAACGGGGCGAAATTTACTACGCCAATTTATGCCCGGTTGTGGGTTCGGAGCAAGGCGGTATCCGCCCTGTCGTTATCCTGCAAAACGATAAAGGCAATTTTCATAGCACAACTACGATTATAGCACCAATTACAGGGGAACTGGATAAACCGTACCTTCCGACGCATGTTATCTTCAAGTCAGACTGCATGAAAAAAGAATCCATGGTTTTGCTTGAACAGATAAGAACGATCGACAAGTCCCGTCTTGGCAGATTTGTCGGCACTATGAATAACAAAACAATGAAGCGAGTTGACAAAGCAGTTTTAATCAGCTTAGGTCTTGATTATTTGGAGGAACTTAATAAATGATATTTTCCGAAAAAGCAGAATCAAACAGTGCATTCTATTACGAATTATGTATGCTGAAGCTGTTATCCGATATGGGATATTTAAATGAAAAAGATTTAAATGCAATTATTAAAATAGCTTCGGAAGATTACGGAGCATCTCTTGTTTTGGACAAAAATATTTTATGTCTAAACTGATAATTCTGCTCAAAAAAGCTGGATATATTCGAACTATCGTAGTATTGTAGCGTTGCATCAAAGAAAAGATGACAACAGCAGGTAAATCCTGTGGAAAGGATAAGCAATGGAGAACACAGTCGTTACAATAGCACCAAGCATAATACCAAAATTGACATTGCGAGTTGCCGCTTACTGCCGTGTATCAAGCGATTCAAGCGATCAGCTTCATTCTTTTGCCGCACAGGTGCAACATTACACAAAATTCATCAGTGATAACGAGCGAATGGAGCTTGCTGATATATATGCGGATGAAGGAATAACAGGTACAAAAACTTCTGAGCGTGACGATTTCAATCGGCTGATTGCGGATTGCAAAAAGGGTAAAATTGACCGCGTACTAACAAAATCGGTCAGCCGTTTTGCACGAAACACAGCCGATTCTCTTATGTACGCAAGACTGCTTAAAGAATACGGCGTCAGCATACTGTTTGAAAAGGAAAACATTGATACAGCATATATGTCAAGCGAATTACTGCTTGCTCTGTCGGGTGCTCAGGCGCAGGAAGAATCTATTTCAATATCTAAAAATATGAGATGGAGCATTGAAAATCGAATGAAAGCCGGCACATTTATAGCTAGTCATACAGCTTACGGATATAAGCTTGTTGACGGTAAATATGTTATTGAGAAAAAAGAAGCAGAAATTGTCAAACTGATTTTCGAAAGTTTCCTCTCGGGTATGGGCAAAAAAGCGATTGCCGATATGCTGAATAATATGGATATTCCGAAACGCATTGACGGAGTGCCGTGGCAAATATCTACCGTAGAATATATTCTTACTAATGAAAGGTATATCGGTGATGCAGTCTTTCAGAAAACCTATACAACCGAAACACTGCCCTTTGTAAATAAAGCAAACAACGGAGAAAAGGCTAAATACTATGTTGAGAATACCAATCCCCCTCTTATATCAAAATCGGATTTTGAAATGGTGCAGAAACTTATAAAAGACAACAGCCTTGAAAATCAGCGTAAAAAGGCGGTAACTTATCCGTTAACACAGAAAATACGCTGTAAATGCGGTTCAACATACAAGCCGCTTACCGTAAACAGTAAAAAATATTGGGAGTGTACTAAACACAATTTAGGCAGAAGCAAATGTGATTCACGCCGAATACCCGAAAAAGATATTTATGAGGCGTTTGTTACAATGATAAACAAATTAAGAATTTGCCGAGCGGATATTTTACCTGCGGCTATCATACAAACTGAACGCCTGCAAATGAAAGCAGGCGGATTAGCTGCTAAAATCAAAGAAATTGATAGACAAATCGCTGAATTTAACAACAAAAGCTTTGTGCTTGCAAGACTGAATACGAAAGGTATTATACGACCTTCTGAATATGCCGAACAAAGCGGTAGTATAAACGGATGTGTAAATAATCTGAGAAGCAAACGAAGACAGTTGTTAAAAGAACAAGACGAAAACAGCATCCTATCAGGACTTCGCACATTAAATGATTTATTATCAGATATAGAAAGTCCTATAACCGAATTTGATGAAAAAATATTTGAAAGTATGGTTGAAGAAATCACATTTCCGACTGAAACAGATGTATGCTTTAAGTTGATCGGTAATTTAATGATTACAGAAGCTATTCCCGACCGCAGGAGGTGCAAACACTAAT
>CANRPK010000017.1 GCA_947632455.1 uncultured Bacilli bacterium | reverse complement strand
GTGTAAGCACGGTTCGGGGGCGAGTATTTGGAAACCTATCATAGCAATATGACAAGGCGCTGGGTACTTAGCCTACAGCGTCAAGGTCGTCTGGAACGGCAGGGCAATATGTTCCCAGAGGTGGAAGTTTACCGCTATGTGACGGAGCAGACCTTTGACGCATACCTCTACCAGTTGGTGGAGGGCAAGCAGAAATTCATCTCCCAGATAATGACGAGCAAAAGCCCCGTGCGTTCCGCAGAGGACGTGGACGAGGTGGCTTTATCTTTTGCGGAGGTTAAAATGCTTGCCACAGGCGACGAGCGTTTCAAGGAAAAAATGGATTTGGATATACAGGTTTCCAAGCTGAAAGTATTGAAGCAGAGCTATCTTTCCGAGCATTACGACCTTGAGGACAGGGTGCTGCAACACTATCCGCAGACCATAAGGAAGTTTGAGGAGCGCATTGCCGCCTATGAAAAGGATGCGGCACTTGCCGAACAGCACAAGCCGCAGGGCGAGGAGAAATTCTGCCCCATGACCTTAAAGGGAGTGACCTATCAGGAAAAAGCGGACGCAGGAGAGATGCTTCTTGCAGTCTGCAAGGAAAATCCGCTGTCAAATCCCGTGGAAATCGGCAGCTACCGAGGTTTCAGGGTGGAGGTTTTCTATGATACCATAAACGCCCACTACTGCCTGAACCTGTGCGGGGCAGGCAGATATAAGGTAGAGTTAGGCACTGACGCTCTGGGCAATCTGACCCGAATTGAAAATATGTTATCAAAGATTGCTCCCAATCTGGAGATTGAGAAACGGCAGAAATCCGAGGTCATGGAGCAGCTTTCCAATGCAAAGGCGGAACTGTTGAAGCCTTTTGCTTACGAGGATGAGCTGAAGGAAAAGACTGACAGGCTCAACGCCCTTAATATTGAGCTTAACCTTGACGAGAAAGACACGCCTGTTTTAGACTCCGAGCCAGAGCAGACCGAGGGACAGCCCGAAAGAAAAAACACAGACCGAGAGCGATAATCTGATTTGCACATTTGTATTGCTGATTTTTGGGCAGTATAATAAGGGAAGAATTAGAGAATGTCGGAGGTGTATGAGATGTCTGGTGCGTTCAGATTTGAAACTTTTGTAGATGCCCACAGCAATATTTTTAATGAATATCTCAGCTCTGTTATCGCAAAGCTGCCGAAAGAAAACGAGGAATACAAAGTCGTGCAGGACGAGATTGAGAGCCTGTATGAGAAATATCCGAAGGTCTTAGGCGTGTTTGACAGCGAACAGGCGGCGGAGCTTACCAAAGAAGAATGTGCGGCTCTTATCCGAATTATGGAGCTGAAAAATCAGCTTACGGACATGGAGTTGCAGTCGATTTATTTCCGTGGCTGCTATGACAGCGTGGGGTATCTGAAAAAGGCAGGGGTTTTATAACGGACTGACCAAGAAAAAAGGCGGTGTTGGCGTTGAAGCTGATGCCGCTTTTTACATAGCCGAGAGGTAGAAAAATTCATAGACATATGGTAATATATGAGTAGTTTATGCGAGGTGTTGATATATGGGAAAGAAAGAACAAAAGCAATTTCAGCTTGATAATAAAGAAAACTGTTGCATTTATTTGCTGAGAATTATTACGACTGCTGAAAAGTGTTTGATGAAACTCAAAAAATACAATTTACAAACCAAAGAAGTATTAGATGAATACACAAATAAAAATGCTACTACTATTCCATATGATATATACAGTGAGTTTGTAGATAAGACATCTAATGTTATATCGTATTTGCTTAATGTTATAGGTGATGCTCAAGGTGTTTCGATTTCTTATTTTAAGTATCGTCAACAAGCAAAAAGGCTGATGGATAGACAAGTGGAAGGAATTAGTATTTTATCTTTCACAGACGAGTTGACGGAACTTATAAGTGAATTTAACAAAATGCGGAATTGGCAAAACCACATTCCAGAGTCGTTATTGATAAGTGAAGAAACATTAGTCAAACAAGGCATAGCTTACGAACAACCCCGTAATCCGATTGAAATATATCTTTACAACAATGTGACATGCGAATACTTTAAGGATTTATATGATAACAATGTGGGCTTCTATGAAGCGGCTCGTAAACTTACTCAAGCAGCTAAACGAGATTATGGCTGTCTTATTGGAGAACGAGTAACAGTGCAACGGAAATATTTAGACAAGCCTATTGGAGTTGCCCAATTAGACGCAGCAAAAATGTCTGCAAAAATACAAGGAATTAAAGGACATACTGAAACAAGTTAATATTTTATATTTACATAGCCGAGAGGTTTTCTTCCCCGAAAATCCCTCGGCTTTTTCTATTTCTGGAGGTGATTTTATTGAATGAGAAGTAACAGACCCTATGTGCAGATTGACCCTGATGTGCTTGAACGGGCAAGGCAGATAGATTTACTTTCCTATCTCCGCACCTATGAGCCGAGCAATCTCGTCAAGGTCAAAGGCACGACAAACGTGTACTGTACCGCAGAACACGACAGCTTGAAGATTTCCAACGGCAAATGGTACTGGTGGTCGAGGGGCTTAGGCGGCTACTCCGCCCTTGATTACCTTATCAAAGTCAAGGAATGTGGCTTTGTGGAAGCCGTGGAAATCCTCACGGGGCAGGCGTTGGCGGACTGGAAACCGCCGCCCCCTGCCCCAAAGAAAGACGAGCCAAAGGTGCTGCTTCTGCCGCAGAAGAACGCAAATGCAGACCGAGTGACCGAGTACCTTTTCGGGCGTGGCATTGACTATTCGCTCATACAGGAGTGCATTGCCGAGGGCATTATCTTTGAAGGCAGGAAGTACCACAACGCTGTTTTTGTGGGGAAAGACGCAGGCGGTACGCCAAAGTATGCAGCTTTACGGAGTACGATTGGAAGCTCCTTTAAGGGCGACGCATCGGGCAGCGACAAGCGGTATTCGTTTCGGCTTCTGGCAAAAGAGCCGACAGCTACCGTGCATTTATTTGAAGCCGCCATTGATTTACTGTCCTACGCCACCTATCTAAAGTGCGAGGGAAAGGACTACAAGGCGGAAAACCTGCTCTCCTTGTCGGGCGTGTATCAGCCAAAGAAAGAGATAAAAGACAGCAAAATCCCCATTGCCCTATCCACATTTCTGGAGGAAAACCCGCATATCAAGACCATTGTTCTGCACTTGGATAATGACAAGGTTGGCAGGCTCTGTACCGCCGCCTTAACGGAATTACTGAAGAAAGACTATAAAATCGTTGACGCACCGCCGCCAGTTGGCAAGGATGTCAACGATTTTTTAATGTCCTATCTGGGGATTGCAAAGCAAAAATCCTGCCGTGAAAGGGGTGATGCCCGTTGATTGTGTGAAGATTTCCCAGAGGAAGAATCCAGAAAATGAAGCCAGATTATGAAAAAAGAAAGGAATTTTTGAATGAAGAAGTTTGATGTTACGCTCACAGGACACTATGAAAAGACCATTTCCGTCTATGCCGACAGCCCCGAACAGGCGGCGGAAAAGGTAAAGATTATCCTCTTTGACACAGACCTTATCGACTTTTCCGATGAGGATTTTATCTGCGGCGAAGCAGATATTAAGGACGAAAACGAGGACGGTTGTGAAGAAAATGCAGCAGGGAATGAGGATATGGAGGACGGTTGCTGTTCGGGCTGTCCGTACTTCTGCCCGATGTGCGGAGAATGCCGTTATGAGGACGGTGAGTAAAGACACGTCTTACCAAGCACTGAATTTGGTTATCCATCTTACGATGGAAACAAAATTCGCTTGTTAGGGGATGCCCCTAATACCCCGTGGAAAGGATGTTGCCAAAGTATGCCGTGGGAAGCACGGCAGGAATTAAGGAAAGGAGTCTAAGAATGAGTGAGTTTTTATTCTTTGTCATCGGCACAATGCTCGGCAGCATGGTCGGCGTTGTCCTCATGTGCCTGATGCAGATTAACAGGCTCTCCGAGAGGAAGGAGGATGCCGATGCGAAAAAGGAATGTGCAGATACTTTTCCGTCTGACCGAGGAAGAAGCTGACTACCTCTGCTCCCTTGCCGAGAGGTCAGGTCATTCCAGACAAGCCCTGCTCCAGTCGATGGTCATGGGCTACCGCCTTTGTGAGAAGCCAGACCCAGAGTTTTATAAAATCATGCGGGAGCTGTCGGCTATCGGAAACCGCATCAACCAGCTTGCGGCGAAAGCCAACGCCCTTGACTTTGTGGACGTACCCATGCTCCGTGAGGAAGCCAAGCGGTGGAGGGATTTCCGACTGGATGTGAGCAGGTGCTATCTGCTCCCAAGAAAGCAGAAAGGCTGATGGCGGTCTGTGAGATATGGGATGTGCGTGGCAGGCTCGACCACCCCATCGACTATGCCGAAAATCCCGAAAAGACCGCCAACCCAAAGTACAGCGACGCCGACTTGCAGGCGATGGTGGATGTGATGGAGTATGCCGCCAATAAGGACAAGACCGAGCAGCGGTTTTTCGTCACGGGGGTAAACTGCGACCCTGCCATCGCAAGGGACGAGATGATGATTGCCAAAGCCCAGTGGAACGACACGAGTGAGATTGTCTGCTATCACGGCTTCCAGAGTTTCAAGCACGGGGAGGTCACGCCAGAGGTTGCCCATGAGGTGGGCGTAAAGTTAGCCGAGAAGATGTGGGGCGGCAGGTTTCAAGTGATAGTTGCTACCCATCTGAATACGGAGTGCCTGCATAACCATTTTGTCGTCAACTCCGTTTCCTTTGCGGACGGGAAGCACTATCACGACAACAAGGAAAACCTGCGGCTGCTCCGCAGGCGTTCCGATGAATTATGCAGGGAATATTCTCTGTCCGTCATCGAACACCCAAGCGGAAAGAAAAAGCCCTATGCCCTCTACCAAGCGGAAAAGCAGGGGCGACCCACACGGGACAACGTGGTGCGTCTGGCGATTGACGAAGCTATCTCAAAATCGTTCACGCTCAAAGACTTTGACAGGCAGATGGCGGAAATGGGCTACCGCATGAGCTTTGACCCCAACCGCAAATACTGGACGGTCATCGGCAAAGGTTGGAAACGACCCAAGCGGCTCTATAAGCTCGGAGAGGATTATACAAACGAGAGGATTTTGGAACGCATTAAGGAAAATTCCTATGCGGTCAAATTCTCCCGTTTTGCCGAGCCACAAAAACAGGTCACGGTCTATCGGCTGAAAGGCTCTCTGAAGGACGCAAAGAAAATCGGCGGCTTGCGTGGGCTGTATCTCCATTACTGCTATAAGCTCGGCATACTGCCGAAGAACAGGAAACAGAATTATGCACGGCTTCACTATCTGCTCAAAGACGATTTGATGAAGATGGAAGCCATCACAAACGAAACAAGGCTACTCTGCCGCAACCACATTGACACGGCGGGGCAGCTTTTGTCATATAAAGGCTCTCTGGAATCCGAGATAAAGGAGCTGACCGAACAGCGTAAGGGGCTTTATTCCCAGAGCCGCAAAGCAGGCGGCAAAGAAAAAGAAGCGGTCAAAGCTCGTCTTGCGGAAATCACGGAGCGTATGAAATTCTTAAGGAAGGAGGTCAGATTGTGTGAGGGCATCGAAGCCCGCAGCGATACCCTCAAGGAAAACCTAAAGGTCATACGGGCAGACGAAAACAAAGAAAAAGGAAAGGAGCTGATGAAGCATGAACACAGGCGGCGAAGCGGCAGAGCAAGTCGTGAGGATGAGCTTGGAGGGATTTGAGGTCGCAGCCAAAATCACGGGGGCGGGTGCGAAGAATATCGCCATCCTTCTCTATTCCATTCTGAAAGAGGAAAAGAAAACCAAAGGCAAAGCAAGGCTGACGAATATGCTCCGCTCTGGCAAGGAGTTAAAGGTCTTTACCGTCAGGAAGGGCGATTTGCCGAAGTTCACGCAGGAAGCGAAAAAGTACGGCGTACTCTACTGCGTCCTTGCAGACCGTAAGAACAAAGACCCCAATGCGGAGGTTGATGTGATTGCAAGAGCCGAGGACGCATCGAAAATCAGCCGTATCGTGGAACGCTTCAACCTTGCGTCGGTGGATACCGCTTCGATTGTGACGGAAGCGGAAAAGAGCAGGGATGCGAAAGACACCAAAGACGCTAAAAATGGTAAGGATGCGAAGGACACAAAGGACGGTCAGCCAGAGCCAGACATCGGCGTGCAGGAAAAAGCGGAGAAAGAAAAGCTCATGGATGCCCTGATGGGCAAGCCGACCCAGAAAGAGGAAAACGCCCCAAACCCCTCGGTGGCAAAGACAGGAAAATCCCCTCTGTCCGAGCCTACCTCAGAGCAGCCAAAGAAATCCGCAGAGGGGGCTACTATGACTAAGAATGAGAAGCAATCGGTCAGGGAAGAACTGCGGAAGATAAAGGAGAGCCGCAGGGAGCAGGAAGCGGATGCTTCCCCGAATGTCGGCAAAGACAAAACTTCCGACAGGGCGAAAAAACCGCCCGCAGGAAAGACGGAGCATAAGCAGCCGCCGAAGCGGAAGAAACCGAATAAATCGAAAGGAGCAAGGTAAATGAGTATCTATGATGTATTCAGCGGCGGCAGCCGTCCTTTTAACAAAGAGGAATGGGCTGCCCAGAAGAAAGCCCAGAGGGAGGAAGCCTACGAGCTGATTGACGCCACCTGTTCAGAAATGATGGCGGACGGGAACGTGTTTCAGCAGTATCTTGAAGTGCAGGGGCGGTTTGACCGCTACTCGGTAAACAATGCCATCTTGGTGGCGGCACAGATGCCCGAAGCGGCGCAGCTTAAAGATTACGGGAGTTGGAAGCAGAGCCGTGTCTATGTGGATAAGGACGCACAGAAAGTGACTATCCTTGAGCCGGGGAAAGAGTATGAGCGTGACGACGGCTCAAAGGCTGTCGGCTACAATGCCAAAGTGGTCTATGACATTTCCCAGACCTCGGCAAAAGACAGGGGACAGCCGCAGGAAGCAAAGACCATGCGGGAGCTTGTGTCGGCAATGATTGACGCAAGCCCCGTGAACTTTCAGCCCGTGGAGGAACTGGAGCTGCCCGCCTTTTATGACAGCTCTCAGCAGACCATCTTTATCCGCACGGGCTTGAATGAGGAACAGCTCTTTGTGAGCATGGCAAAGGAAGTGTCGGCGGCGGTGTTTGATTTCAAGCACAATGAGAGCCGTGACGCTTCCGACTTCAAATCCTTCTGCGTCGCCTATATGGTCAGCTCACGCTACGGCGTGGATACCAAAGGCTTCAGCTTCGGGAAGCTCCCGAAGGAATATGACGGGATGGATGTGCAGGCGTTCAAGGGCGAGCTTGGCTCAATGCGTGATGTTCTGGGCGAAATCCAGAGCGATATGTATAAGAGCATGGAGAAGAACAAGCCGCCGAAATCCAAAGAGCAGGAACGCTAACAGGAGGTGCAGACCATGAAAGAAGAACGATACCATCTGGCATTGGATAAATATGATAAAAATATTGTCCTAAATGCCCTCAACACCCTGCGGACACAGCAGATACAGGAGGAACGCCCCACCGACCCTGTTGATGAGCTGATAAGCACGGTGGCTCACGCCCCGACAAAAAGGGTGAAGGTGGTGCATTGCAGGTGCAATGAGGAACGGTAACGATGACAGGACGGGCTTAATCCTTGCCCTTTGCGGGATTATCCCTGTTGTGTGGCTTGCCCTGCTGACCGCCCCTTATGTGGGCGGCGGCATCGTGGAGATTGTCGGTAACTTATCCGTGGCAATGGGTAACCCGTTTTCCATAACGGTGTGTGAGGACAGCGTAAGGACTGTCCTTCTTTTTCTGCTTGCCTATGGGATGGGCATCGGCATTTATTTTTCCACACGCAGGAACTACCGCAGGGGCGAGGAACACGGCTCTGCTAAATGGGGCGATGCGAAAGCATTGAATAAGAAATACCGTGACAAAGACCAGTCTGCCAATAAGCTCTTGACCCAGAATGTCCGTATCGGGCTTGACGGGAAAAAGCACCGAAGGAATCTGAATATCTTAGTCTGCGGCGGCAGCGGGGCGGGAAAAACGAGGTTTTTCTGCAAGCCCAACGCCATGCAGTGCAACACCTCTTTCGTGGTGCTTGACCCCAAAGGCGAGATTGTCCGTGACATTGGCGGTCTGCTTGAAAAGAAAGGCTATGAGGTGCGTGTCCTCGACCTTATCAATATGCACAAGAGCCATTGCTATAACCCGTTTGTGTATCTTCGGAATGACAACGATGTGCAGCGGCTTGTGACCAATCTCTTTAAGGCGACAACGCCGAAGGGAAGCCAGTCGCAAGACCCATTCTGGGACACGGCGGCGAGTATGCTGCTTTTATCTTTGGTGTTCTATCTGAAATACGAAGCACCGCCAGACGAGCAGAATTTCCCGATGGTCATGGAGCTTTTGCGTGCGGGGGAAGTCCGTGAGGACGACGACAGCTATGTCAGCCCCCTTGACGAACTGTTTGACCGTCTGGAGATGGAAAACCCAGAGCATATCGCACTCAAGTATTACCGTGATTATCATTCTGGCTCGGCTAAGACACTAAAGAGCATCCAGATAACCCTTGCCGCAAGGCTTGAAAAGTTCAATCTGGAGAGCCTTGCTTCCCTCACCGCCACGGACGAGCTTGATTTGCCGTCTTTAGGCGAGAAGAAGGTTGCGTTGTTTGCACTGATACCAGACAATGACACGAGCTTTAATTTCCTTGTGTCGATTTTATACACGCAGCTATTCCAACAGCTTTTTTATCTGGCAGACCACAAGTACGGCGGGAGCCTGCCCGTGCATTGCCACTTTATCATGGACGAATTTGCGAATGTTTCGCTGCCCGATGACTTCGACAAGATTTTGAGCGTTATGCGTTCCAGAGGGGTGTCGGTTTCGATTATCCTGCAAAATCTGGCACAGCTCAAAGCCCTTTTTGAGAAACAGTGGGAAAGCATCGTGGGCAACTGCGATGAATTTCTGTATCTGGGCGGCAACGAGCAAAGCACCCATAAGTATGTGTCGGAGCTTTTGGGAAAGGCGACCATTGACACGAACACCTATGGGAAAAGCACGGGACGCAGCGGGAACTATTCGACCAACTATCAAATATCGGGGCGTGAGCTTTTGACCCCAGACGAAGTGCGTATGCTTGATAACCGCTACGCACTTCTTTTTGTGCGTGGGGAACGCCCCGTCATGGATTTGAAGTACGACATTTTGAAACACCCGAATGTGAAACTGACAGCCGATGGAGGTCAGCCGCCCTATATCCACGGCGAGCCGACGCAGGCTGTCGCAACCCTTGTGTTTGACAGCAACATTCCAAAGGACGCCGTGAGCGTATCTGCTGTCAGCACTTCCTATGAGCTTCTGTCCGAGGAGGACTTGGAAGAAATATTCAATTTATAAGGAGGATTTACCCTATGAAACTTTTTAAGAAGAACGAGAAGAAAGCAACCACGAAACTGCCCATGACTGGCAAGGTCAGAAAGGGCTTCCGCTTCTACTGTCTGGCGGTTATGATGATGACCTTTATGCTTGGAACATCCGTGACCGCCTTTGCCGCCAACGACCCCATTCAGGTCGTGAACAACCTTTCCGACTTTATTTTCGGTCTGGTAAGGGCTGTCGGTATGATTATGCTCGGCTTCGGCATCGTGCAGGTGGGCTTGTCGCTGAAATCCCATGACCCGTCCCAGAGGGCAAACGGGTTTCTGACCCTTGCAGGCGGCGTTGTCATTACCTTTGCAAAGGAGATTCTGACGCTCATTACAGGCTGATGGAAACAGACAGGTAGATAACAGACAGGATAACGGGAGCAGATCCGCCGAGTGCGGGACTCGCTCCCGCTATCCCTTATCAGGAGGTGGTTAAGTTATCAAGAATGTAAAGAAATACGGCATCATTTATGCAGACCCGCCGTGGCGGTATGAGCAGAAAACCCTTTCGGGGGCTGCGGAACACCACTACCAGACCATGAGCGTTGATGAAATCTGCAAGTTAGGCGTTGCGGAGTTGTCGGCTGATGACTGCGTACTGTTTTTGTGGGCGACTTTCCCACAGTTGCAGGAAGCCCTGCGGGTGATTAAGGCATGGGGCTTCCAGTATAAGACCGTTGCCTTTGTATGGCTGAAGCAGAATAAGAGTGGCAAGGGATGGTTTTTCGGTCTGGGCTTCTGGACGAGGGGCAATGCGGAAATCTGCCTGCTTGCCACAAAAGGGAAGCCGCATCGAAGCTCCAACAGGGTACACCAGTTCCTTATCAGCCCCCTGCGGGGGCATAGCGAGAAGCCCGATGAAGCAAGGGAGAAAATTGTTGAGCTTATGGGCGACTTGCCAAAACTGGAGCTGTTCGCAAGGAAGAAAACGGACGGTTGGGATGTGTGGGACAATGAGGTCGCAAGTGATGTCCAGATAGGAAATAACCCAGAGAAAACAGGAGGTGGTCTATGTGTCTGATAACTGGGTAGTCCAGAATTTAGAGAACGCCCTCAATACTTGGAATGAGAAGTTAGCCGAGATATGGACGCTCATTACCCAATCGCCAGAGAATTTCAAGGGCGGTGCGATATGGAATGTCATTGTCGATATTCACGGGGCGTTGCAGGCGATAGGGCTTGCCCTGCTCGTGCTGTTCTTTGTGGTGGGCGTGATGCGTACCTGCGGCAACTTTGCCGAGGTCAAGCGTCCAGAGCAGGCGTTGAAGCTCTTTATCCGTTTTGCCCTTGCCAAAGGTGCGGTAACCTACGGCTTGGAGCTGATGATGGCTCTGTTTAAGATTGTGCAGGGTATCATATCAACCATTATGACCGCCGCAGGCTTCGGTGCTGCACAGCAGACGGTGCTTCCGTCAGAGATTGTGACAGCCGTGGAGGACTGCGGCTTTTTTGAGAGCATCCCCCTATGGGCGGTCACGCTCATAGGCGGTCTGTTCATTACGGTGCTGTCATTCATTATGATTATGTCGGTGTACGGGAGGTTTTTCAAGCTGTACCTTTATACCGCCATTGCCCCTGTCCCCCTCTCCGCTTTTGCGGGAGAGCCGAGCCAGAGCGTCGGAAAGAGCTTTATCAAGAGCTATGCCGCCGTGTGCCTTGAGGGGGCAATCATCGTGCTTGCCTGCATCATCTTTTCCGTGTTTGCGGCTTCCCCGCCTGTCGTCAATCCCGATGCGGCGGCGGTCACGATGGTATGGGGCTATATCGGGGAGCTTGTATTCAATATGCTCGTCCTCGTCGGTGCGGTCAAAATGGCAGACCGTGTGGTAAGGGAAATGATGGGCTTGTAATTATCAATCAGGAAAGGAAAATCGAAATGAAAAAAGAACCAAGGTATTACCAGAGCTACCATATCCATTTGTTAAATGGAGAAGTCATTGAAACTTCGGAAGCCTATGACCTGCCCGTGGAAAAAGGGTTAGTCGGAAAGTTCGGAAAGGCTGACGATAACGAGATATTTGAAATCGGGGATGCCATTTCTGGATTTTCATATATCCCGAAACGCAGCATCCTCTTTATATCGACTGGAGATGTAAAAGAGGGGTGGTGCTGATATGGAAGTCAAGATAAATAAGGAAATCCGCAATTATACGGAGAGTATGTTTTTCGGGCTGTCCATGCGGCAGTTTATTTTTTCCGTCCTTGCCTGCGGCGTTGCGGTAGGCTTGTATTTCCTGCTCCGTGGCAGGTTTGGAACGGAAACCCTCAGTTGGATGTGTATTCTGGGGGCTTCCCCCTTTGCCATGATGGGATTTGTCAGGTACAACGGCATGACCGCAGAGCAGTTTGTATGGGCGTGGGTAAAATCGGAGTTTCTGATGCCAAAAAAGATTTTGTTTGTGCCAGACAACCTCTACTATGAAGCGTTGAAGCCGAATATTGAAGCGAGGGAAAGGGGCTTGCCCGCCCCGACGCAGAAGCAGAAACGCAGGGCGGAGAAACCAGAAAAAAAGAAAGCAAAGAAATCAAAAAAGCGTAAGGAGGCAGAACATGATAAAAACGCTTAGAAACCTGTTCAAGCAGGACAAGGAAAAGTTTGCCGTGCCGAAATCGGTGCAGGCGGTCATCCCCATGAAAACCATCTGGGAGGACGGGATTTTCCTTGTCGGAAAGAACAAGTATGCAAAAACCTTTAAGTTTGAGGACATCAACTATGCCGTGGCGAGCCGTGAGGACAAGGAAGCGATGTTCCTTGAATACTCGGAACTGCTTAACGCCCTCGACAGCGGGGCGACCACGAAAATCACGATTAACAACCGCCGTTTGAACAAGGCGGATTTTGAGCAGACCATCTTAATCCCGATGGCGGAGGACGGTCTGGACAAGTACCGTCAGGAATACAACAAGATGCTGATTGACAAGGCGACAGGAGCTAACTCCATCGTGCAGGATAAGTATGTGACCGTATCAGTGTGCAAGAAGAATATCGAGGAAGCGAGGAATTATTTTGCCCGTGTCGGTGCTGACCTTATCGGGCATTTCAACCGTCTTGGCTCGAAGTGTACAGAACTGGACGCAAGTGATAAGCTGCGTATCTTCCATGACTTCTACCGCACGGGCGAGGAAACCGCCTTTGCTTTTGATATGGTGCAGTCCATGCGGAAAGGTCACGATTTCAAGGACTATATCTGCCCTGATACCTTTGAGTTTGAAAAGGATTATTTCAAGATGGGAAACAGATACGGGCGTGTGATTTTCCTTAGAGAGTACGCCGCCTATATCAAGGACAGCATGGTGGCGGAGCTTTGTGAGCTGAACAGAAATATGATGCTTTCTGTTGATGTCGTCCCCGTCCCTACGGACGAAGCCGTGAGGGAGGTGGAAAATCGTCTTTTGGGCGTGGAAACGAATATCACGAACTGGCAGAGAAAGCAGAACCAGAATAACAACTTTTCCGCCGTCATCCCCTATGACTTGGAACAGCAGCGGAGGGAAAGCAAGGAGTTTCTTGACGATTTGACGACCCGTGACCAGAGGATGATGTTTGCGGTGCTGACGATGGTGCATACGGCGGATACCAAAGAGCAGCTTGACAATGATACCGAAGCCCTGCTCACGACAGCGAGAAAGCATCTCTGCCAGTTTGCCGTGCTGAAATTTCAGCAGATGGACGGGCTGAATACCGCCCTGCCGTTCGGCGTGAGGAAGATTGACGCATTAAGGACGCTGACAACGGAGAGCCTTGCGGTGTTTATCCCGTTCCGTGTGCAGGAAATCTACCATAAGGACGGCGTGTACTACGGGCAGAATGTTATCAGCAAAAATATGATTATCGCCAACCGCCGCCATCTGCTGAACGGAAATTCCTTTATCCTCGGCGTGTCTGGCGCAGGGAAATCGTTCACGGCAAAGGAGGAAATGACGAACATCATCCTGACCGACCCCAATGCCGACGTGATTATTATAGACCCCGAACGGGAGTATTCCCCGCTTGTGAAAGCCATGCAGGGCGAGGTCATCCACATCTCGGCAACGAGCGACAACCACATCAACGCTATGGATATGAACTCTGATTACGGTGACGGCGCAAACCCCGTCATCTTAAAATCAGAGTTTATTTTGTCTTTATGCGAGCAGCTTATCGGCGGGGCAAGTCTGGGTGCAAAGCAGAAGTCCATCATTGACCGCTGCACGGCGGGCGTTTACCGCTACTATCAGCAGGGCAACTATATGGGGACGCCGCCGACCTTGCAGGACTTCCGTGAGGAACTGTTAAAGCAGAACGAGCCAGAAGCACAGGAAATCGCCCTTGCGATTGAGCTTTTCACGGACGGCTCCCTCAACACCTTTGCCAAGCATACCAATGTGGACACCCACAGCCGCCTTATCTGCTATGACATTCTGGATTTGGGGAAACAGTTGCAGCCCATCGGTATGCTTGTGGTGCTTGACAGCATCCTGAACCGCATCACCCAGAACAGGGCAAAAGGCAGGAACACCTTTATTTTTATTGACGAGATTTATCTGCTCTTTCAGCATGAGTATTCCGCCAACTTCCTCTTTACCCTCTGGAAGCGTGTGCGTAAGTATGGGGCGTACTGTACTGGTATCACGCAGAATGTCGATGACCTTTTGCAGAGCCATACGGCGAGGACGATGCTTGCCAACAGCGAATTTATCATTATGCTCAACCAAGCGTCCACAGACCGTATCGAGCTTGCGAAGCTCTTAAATATCTCCGATTTGCAGATGAGCTATATCACGAATGTGGGTGCAGGGCAGGGGCTTCTTAAAGTAGGCAGCTCCCTTGTGCCGTTTGTCAATAAGTTCCCACGCAATACGGAGCTGTACAAGCTGATGACGACCAAATTTGGGGAGTGTTAAGAAAAACACCCTGCGGGCATACCTTTATGCCCAAAATACAGGGTGGAATTAAGGAAAGGAGATTTTTATGTCAGAGATAAGATTCCGTAATACAGCCCACCGTGATTTTTTTCTGGAAAATATGATGAAATGCAGGGTAAACGACTGTTACCACAGGGCATTTTTCTATGTCATGGGGATTGCGGGGGAAACAAGGAGAAATATCAATTCCATGTTTGATTTCAAGACGGACTGCATCAAGCCAGAGGGGATGCACGCAGGATGGCAGACAAGCGGCACGGTCAAGGTCTGCCACCTTGCCTTTAACCTCTGGAACGGTTACGCAGAGGAAGGGCGTGAGAAATATTCCACGCCAGAGGAATTGTTCTGCTGCGAGTTTGCCCCGTACTTCATGGAGGGCATCAAGGTAAGGTATCCCGAATATTGCAGGGATTTACCCGCACCTAAAAAGCAGACAGAACCAACACGGTAAACAAAAACATTCAAAGAAAGGAAAAGCCTATGAATCTGAAAAAGTATCAATCCATTATCTGTATCGTTGCCGCTGTTGCCCTTTTGGGAGCATCGGCTTTTTGCGGCTACCACATCTACCATCACTATGCACAGGTGGACGAGCAGGCGGAAGCCTTTGAGGAGATTGCCGAGGTCGTGGAGAACGCCCCTGCGGAGGAAGAAATACCAGAGGATAAGCCCGTCAGCGAGGGCGAGGATATTCTGGCGAAATACAAAGAGCTGTATTTGCAGAATGAGGATATGGTCGGTTGGATTTCCATTGCCGGTACGACAGTCAATTACCCCGTCATGCAGACGAAGAACAACCCGAATTTCTATCTGAAGCACAACTTTGAAAAGGAATACAGCGATTTGGGAGTGCCTTATATCCAAGAGGACTGCGACATTTTAACGGGCGATAACCTCATTATTTACGGTCATCACATTAAGGGACAGAAGATGTTCGGGGCTTTGGAAGATTACAAATCCAAAGGCTTTTACGAGGAACACAAGACCATCCAGTTTGACACGCTCACGGAGCAGGCAGAGTATGAAATCATTGCCGTATTCAAGACCGTTGCGTACAGCTCACAGGGCTACCGCTATTATGATTTTGTGGATGCGGAGAATGAGGACGAGTTTAACGCCTATGTCGGGAAGTGTAAGGAGCTTGCCCTGTATGATACGGGCGTGACCGCCAAATACGGCGATAGGCTCATTACCCTCTCCACCTGCGAATACTCCGCACAGAACGGCAGGCTTGTTGTGGTGGCAAAAAAGGCAAATTAGCATGACCGTAAAATCCTCTGGGAAAGGAGGTCGATTTTTATGGCTGATATAAAAACCAGAGATGCGGTCAAAGGCACAATAAAGACTTTAGACAAAGCCGCTATCGCAGGCGAACGCATGAAATCCGCTTATGCCAAGACTAAGGACAAGGCGGAGCAGGGCTATTATGCGGAAGAAAATTCGCCTACGGAATATGCCGCCGACAAGTTTTCCCATGCTTCGGGGCGTATGAAAGACAAGGGTATCCACCAATTCAATAAGCAGGGACAGAAAAGCGTGGCGGCAACAAGGGAGAATATCGGAAAGACAAAGGACAAACTTGCCGATTTTAAGGCGAAAAGGGCGGTGAAAGCTGCCGAGCAGAAAAAAGCACAGGCTGCTGCAGAACAGAACGGTTCACTGATCCGAAACGGGGCAGCGAGCCGTTCCCCTGTTTCCGATGTTCCTGCGAAGCCCGAAGCTCCCCAGACAGCGGCAAATTCGCTGATAAAGACAAGACAGCAGGGAAAAAGGACAATCAAGACCACCGCCAGAAATGCGGAAAAGACGGTAAAGACTACCGCCAGAGGAACGGTCAAGGCAACGGAAAAAGGCGTGAAAACCGCGCAGGCGACCTCTAAGACAGCGATTAAGACCACAGAGCAGACAGCAAAGGCGGCACAGAAAACGGCGAAGGCATCAGCCAAAGCCGCCCAGAAAGCGGCACAGGCGGCGAAAGCCACCGCAAAGGCGACAGCCGAAGCAACGAAAGCCACAGTCAGAGCCACCATTGCCGCAGTCAGGGCGATTATTGCAGGCACAAAGGCATTGATTTCTGCCCTTATTGCAGGCGGCTGGATTGCTGTCGTGATTATTCTGATTGTCGTTTTGCTTGGGTGTGCCGTAGCATTATTTGGCGGCGGCAGCGACAGCACTTCCTATACCCCTGTCAGTGCGGAGGTGGAAGCCTACGAGCCTTTGATACAGAAGTATGCGAAGCAGTACGGCATCCCCGAATATGTGGAGCTTATCAAGGCGGTGATGATGCAGGAAAGCGGCGGGCGTGGGCTTGACCCCATGCAGGCGGCGGAGGGCAGCTTTAACACAAGGTATCCCCATGAGCCGAACGGGATTAAAGACCCAGAGTATTCTATCCAGTGCGGCGTACAGGAGTTAAAGGCGGCTCTTATCTCCGCTGAGGTGGAAAACCCCATTGACATGGAGCATATCAAGCTCGCCTTACAGGGCTATAACTTCGGGAATGGCTATATCTCTTGGGCAAAGAGCAACTACGGCGGCTATTCCTATGCCAATGCGGTGGAGTTCTCCACCATGCAGGCACAGCGGTTAGGTTGGGAAAAATACGGCGACACGCAGTATCCCGCCCATGTGCTTCGGTACTATCCATACGGACGGGCATTTACAAGCGGCGGCAATCAGGCAATCGTGGAGGTTGCCCTGACGCAGCTCGGCAATGAGGGCGGTCAGCCCTACTGGAGCTGGTACGGATTTGACGGGCGTGTGGAATGGTGTGCCTGCTTCGTATCGTGGTGTGCCGACCAATGCGGCTATCTGGAAAGCGGTATCATCCCGAAATTCTCCCTATGTTCGGACGGCGTAAACTGGTTCAAAGGCAAAGGGCAATGGCAGGATAGAAATTATGAGCCGCAGACCGGCGACATTATCTTTTTTGATTGGGGGAATGACGGCTCTATCGACCATGTGGGAATCGTGGAGAAATGTGAGAATGGAACGGTTTACACCGTGGAGGGTAACTCTGGGGATGCCTGCAAACAGCAGAGCTATCCTATCGGGAGCAGTTCAATCTATGGTTACGGCGTAGTCGCATATTAGAAAAGGGCAAAAGAAAAACCAGAGGTTTATTCCTCTGGCTCTTTTGCCTTACATAGCCCATTTACGGTTGCTTCGATGACGGACAGCTCTTTATCGCTTAATTGGTCAAGGGAAGCGTCCACACGCCTGCGGACGGAGCTTTTCTCCGCCTTTTTGTCCGTATGTATGTATTCGTCCACCGACACGCCAAACATCGTGACAAGCTGAATGAACAGCTCCAAGCTCGGATACTGCCCTTCGTTTTCGATGGCTTGGAGGTGTCTGGGGTCATAATCAATGATACGGGCAAGCTGCTCTCTGGTCATGCCCTGCGCTTTTCGGGCGGCTTTGATTGCCTGTCCTATCGGCTTGAAATCAAAGGCAAAATCGTTGTTCCTTTTATCCATAAGCTACCACCTGCTCTCTGAAAATCCTACTCTTATATTTTACAGAGATATGACTTCTGGTTGAACGGTCTGAAATCTCTCGTAATAAGAGATTTAATCTCTATGTTGTGGCAGCGAAAATTCACATTTGCACACTTGATACGGTTCGTTCAAACGGCTATACTATATTACAGTACGAATTTGGAGGTCAAATATGTTTGAATATATGACAGCACAGGAAGCCGCAGAAAAATGGAATGTGTCACTTCGGTGGGTACAACGGCTCTGCAAGGAAAACCGTATTGATGGCGTTTTGAATGTAAATCGAGTTTGGCTTATCCCTAAAGGTGCGAAAAAGCCTGCTGATGCACGATTTAAGAGCCAAGAGAAGGGAGATGTATCACTTGAAAAACATATTAATAATTGATGATGACTTACATATTGGAAACGCACTTGAAGAAACACTTACGAATGAAGGGTTTCGTGTTTCCCGTGCATATTCTGGAACGGAAGCCATATTTGTTTTGTCGCAAGCAAGACCCGACCTTGTTTTGCTTGACTTGATGTTGCCGGGATTAAGCGGCGAGGAAGTTCTTTCGCATATCAAAGGAATCCCTGTTATCGTTATAAGTGCGAAAGCAGATATAAATAACAAGGTCGAGCTTTTACTGGACGGTGCAGTAGATTATGTGACCAAGCCTTTTTACATGAATGAATTATTGGCTCGTATTACAGTACATCTTCGCACTTATGAATCATGTGGGAAGTCAAGAGTTCTGTCTTTTGAAGATATAGAGCTTTATACCGATACGCACGAAGTCAAAATCGGGACTGAAAAAACTGGTCTTACGAGAACAGAATACGCCATTTTGAAATTGCTAATTCAAAACCAAACACAGATAGTATCAAAATCCAGGCTTCTTGACCTTATTGGAGAGGATACGCCAGACTGTACAGAAAGCTCATTAAGAACCCATATAAGCCATCTGCGGGCAAAGTTATATGAGATGAACGGTAAAGAGTATATAGAAACAGTGTGGGGAATTGGATTTAGAATGAAAAAGGATTAAATTCTCAACAAAATCTCAACATTTGTATAACGGCTTTCTCAACGATTTTGCGGTAGAGTAAAAGCACCGAAGAAAAGGAGGTCAGACTATGGAATATGTTCTCAAAACAAATTCTTTGAAGAAGAACTATGGTCACTACAAAGCATTAAATGGACTTACTATGAGTGTTCCGAAAGGCTCAATCTACGGCTTTGTCGGAAAGAACGGTGCAGGTAAAACAACTCTTATTCGTCTAATTTGCGGGCTACAGAAACCTTCAAGCGGCGAATATTCCATTTATGGAATCAGTAATAAGCAAAAAGAGATAACAAAGGCTCGCCGCCGCGTTGGTGCTGTTGTAGAAACACCGTCCATCTATTTGGATATGACAGCAGAGGATAATTTAAAGGTACAATATCGGGTTCTTGGATTGCCGTCTTTTGAGGGAATACCAGATGTTTTGAAGATGGTCGGTCTTGAAAACACGGGTAAGAAAAAAGCAAAGGACTTTTCTCTTGGTATGCGTCAAAGATTAGGGATTGCGGTTGCTATTGTTGGCGACCCAGATTTTCTTGTTTTAGATGAGCCTATCAACGGATTAGACCCACAGGGCATTGTAGAAATACGAGAAATAATCCTAAAACTTAATCGGGAATATGGAATCACCGTGCTGATTTCAAGCCATATTCTTGACGAATTATCTCGATTAGCAACATATTTTGGTTTTATTGATAATGGGCAAATGGTCAAAGAAATTAGTGCTTCAGAACTGGAAGCTGCCTGCCGCAAATGTGTTCACTTGGTTGTATCAGATGTAAAAGCACTAAGCAAAGTATTAGATGAAATCGGAATTGAGTACACTATTCTGTCTGATTCCGAAGCAGATGTTTTCGGAGAAATAAGTATTACAGAATTGGTATCAAAGCTTTCTGCTGAAAATTGTGAGGTTATGTCTATGCAGGAGCGTGACGAAAACCTTGAAAATTACTATATCAATCTTGTGGGAGGTGTCGGTAATGCTTAAATTATTATCTGCAAATAGAATACGGCTGCAAAAAAGCAAATTCTTTTGGATTGGGTTGCTTGTAACCATAGGATATAGCGTATTCCTGCTAATTATGAATTATATTGAAAAAGCTTCATATGTTGGAAACTCTATCGTACAAATAAACTATTACCTGCTGTCCCCGCTCTCCATTATTAGTTTCTTCTGTCCTATTTTCAGCAGTATTTTTATCGGAACAGAATACAGTGATGGAACGATGAGGAACAGGCTTATTGTGGGACACACAAGAAAAAATGTCTACTTGGCTAATTTTATGACTGTATGCTTGGTAAATATTTTTATTACTCTTATTTCAAGTGTAATTGTAATCCTTTTGGGAATTGGAATGTTTGGATGGCATATGATAAATCCAATGTTGTTTCTTTTACATTACTTAAGCGGAATAATGATGTTGATTGCGTTTGCGGGCTTTTTTACAATGGTTGCAATGCTAATCCATAATAAAACAATATCAACAGTAATCTCTATTATTACTTTCCTTGTGAGTTACATGATAGCAGGCGTAACTCGGAGATTGGTGTTCAGTTTTTATAATGGAGAATCCATATCTGATGTGTTTTCTTTTTTATCAGGCGATATGGTTTCTCAGTCTGCATTAGAATTTTTATATGATTTTATGCCTATGGGACAATGTTTACAAATCACAAGTAATACGGTTTTCCACCCATTTAGATTGCCAGTATATTCAGCACTCTTCGCTGTAATAACAGTGATATGCGGTGTTCTGATTTTTAGCAAAAAGGATATGAAGTAAAGGAGGTGGTATCGTGATTTGGCTTGTTTTGCTCTGCATAATTTTACTAATTTCTGTTATTGTGCTTGGAATAAAAATCTTTGTCATGCGTAAAGCCGCAAAAGAAATTTGTACGGAGCTTTCAGAAAAGTTAATGAGCGATACTAATACTCTAATTTCAATATCTACCGAAGATAAAATAATGTGCTACCTTGCTAACAATATAAATCTTCAACTTAAAGAATTACGCAAAAGGCGGCTACACTTTCAGCAAGGCGACATAGAATTGAAAAATGCAATTACGAATATTTCTCATGATTTACGCACACCGCTTACAGCTATTAGCAGTTATTTAGACCTACTCGATAAAACTGAGCAGAATAAAAAATCGGAGCGGTATATTGAGATTATAAGAAATCGTACAGAAGCATTAAGTCAGCTTACAGAAGAACTATTCCGTTATTCTGTTATTACATCTCCAGATTGTGAAAGAAAAGTGCAGCCTGTAGCGGTAAATCGAATTTTGGAGGAAAGCATTTTAGGCTTTTATGCGGCTTTGCAGGAAAAAAATATAACTCCAAATATCAAAATAACTCAAAAAAGAATAATAAGAAACCTTGACCAAGCATCATTGACACGTATCTTTTCTAATCTTTTGAATAATGCGATAAAGTATAGTGATGGAAATTTGGATATTATTATGGACAATGATGGTAATATTACATTCTCAAATACAGCGTCAGAAATGACCGAAGTACAGGTTGAAAGACTTTTTGACCGTTTTTATACGCTTGAAAATGCAAGAAAATCGACGGGACTTGGCTTGTCGATAGCCAGAATACTGATTGAACAAATGAATGGAACGATAACGGCAGAATATAAAGAAGGCAAACTATATATTTATCTTTTCTTGCCATGTTAAGAAATAGCCGTCAGTTTCAAAAAATAGCAAGAATGATGAAAAGATAGAAATTTTTTTGTGTTATCATATCTCATTGGAAAGGAGGGAGCTTAATGCAAGGTCAGACAGTACGCATTGTTTCGCAAGCTATTCGATACATTGAAGATAATCTGAATGATAAGTTGGAATTAGATATAGTAGCGGCTGCATTACACTATTCTAAATTCCACCTGCATCGGGTTTTTACCAAAACAGTCGGCTTGACTATTCATGATTATGCACAAAGACGGCAACTTACCGAAGCAGCAAAACTTTTGGTGTTTTCACAAAAACCGATTATTGAAATTGCCCTCATCAGCGGATATGAAAGCCAACAGGCGTTTACAGGTATTTTCAAAGCAATGTATAAGACTACTCCTGCCCAATTTCGGGAAGCGGAGGCATTTTACCCGCTGCAACTGGAAATCTATTTGAAGGAGGAGCTTGTGACAATGGACTTTACGAAAGATGATATACACTTTGCCACATCTGCGGATATTGACGATTGGATGGAGTTGGTAAGCCTAACGATTGATGGCTACCCTTGCTTGAATAAAACAGAATATATTGAAAATCTGCATCAATATATTGCTGACAAAAAAGCTTTGATTTTGCGGGACGAGGGCATGGCAATCGGTATTATGGGATTTTCAGCCGACACAGGGAGCATAGATTTTTTTGCTGTACACCCACAATATCGAAATCTTGGAATTACCAAGCTGTTTCTTGATAAGCTGGTTGACGAACTGCTCTATGGAAAAGAAATCAGTTTGACTACATACCGTGCAGGTGATAAGGCTGATACAGGATACCGTGAAGAATATTGCCGTCTTGGTTTTGCTGAAAGGGAACTGCTTGTAGAATATGGGTATCCAACACAGCGTTTCGTGCTTCTTCCGAAAAACAAGGAGGACACACATAATGCTTGAAGTACAAAGAAATCCACTGGCAAAAGAGTTCCATACTCTATCACTTATCAAATTTGCATTCCCAAGTATGGTTATGATGGTTTTTATGGGACTCTATACCATAATTGATACTATTTTTGTAGCCCGTTTTGTTGACACAAACGCTTTATCCTCTATCAATATCGTCTGTCCTGTTATTAACATCATTGTTGGATTAGGGACGATGCTTGCAACAGGCGGAAGTGCGATTGTTGCAAAAAAAATGGGAAGTGGAAATATAGAAGAAGCCCGAAGTAATTTTACGCTCATCATTATTACAGGGGGCATTACAGGTTTGGTTATTACTATAATCGGGCTGTTATTTCTTGATAAAATTATCTGGGGATTGGGCGCAAGTGAAATTCTATTCCCATATTGCAAGGACTATCTGGCTATACAGCTTATTTTTGTCATTGGTAATATCATGCAGGTGCTGTATCAAAATCTATTTGTGACTGCAGGAAAACCTACTTTGGGATTGATACTTTCCATTCTGGCGGGGCTTGCCAATATTGCTTTTGATTATATTTTTATTGTTTTACTACACATGGGAATAAAGGGAGCCGCTCTTGGTACAGGTATCGGATATATGATACCAACAGTTATCGGTACAATATTTTTTCTGACTGGCAGGAGTGAACTCCATTTTTGCAAGCCCCAAATGGATGCCTCTGTTTTGTTAAAGAGTTGTTCAAACGGTGCATCCGAAATGGTCAGCCAGTTGTCAACTGCCGTTACTACATTTCTGTTCAATGCGACAATGATGAAGCTATTGGGCGAGGACGGTGTGGCAGCGATTACGGTTATCATATATTCACAGTTCCTGTTGACGACTCTTTATATCGGATTTTCTATGGGAGTAGCCCCCATTATAAGCTATAACTATGGAAGCGAGAATGTAAAACAACTAAAGAAAGTAGTCCGTATTTGTTTCTGCTTTATATTTGTGATTTCTGTTTTCGTATTTCTGCTTTCCTTTTTTGCAGGAGAAAGCATTGCTAAGATATTTGCTGAAAACAATAAGAATGTTTTTGAAATTACCAAGAATGGATTTTCTATCTTTTCATTTGGGTTTCTGTTCTCTGGCTGCAACATTTTCGCTTCTGCTTTATTTACGGCATTATCAAATGGTAAAGTTTCCGCAACGATTTCTTTCTTACGGACATTTGGGTTTATTTTGATTTTCCTTTTGGTTTTACCGAGATTTTTGGAGGTAACAGGCGTATGGTTAGCCATTCCCATTGCAGAACTGCTTACCTTTATGCTGACAATATATCTGATATTTAGGTATCGCAAAGGCTATAACTATTTATAAAGGAAGGTGGTAAATTGAAGCAAACAGATTGGATACGGTGTCCTGTTTGCGGGAGTAAAACTCGTGATAGAATACGAGAAGATACTGTTTTGAAGAATTATCCCCTTTACTGTCCAAAATGCAAGCAGGAAAGTTTGATTGAAGCAAAGAATTTGCAAATAACAGTCATCACAGAGCCAGACGCACAGACGCAGAGCCGATGAACTTGTGAGCAATCACAGTTTGTCGGCTCCGTTCTTTATATACCATAGGCAGTACAAGCCCACCGAATAAAAAAAACGGAGTTTTGGTGGGCGGTATTGTCACGCCTAAACAAATGGCAGGCGCACCTCTCCAA
Source organism: uncultured Bacilli bacterium (assembly GCA_947632455.1). Lineage (GTDB taxonomy): Bacteria > Bacillota_I > Bacilli_A > RF39 > UBA660 > Caccenecus. Next base: position 6,379 of record CANRPK010000017.1, on the reverse strand, counting down.
ACCCCGTTTTGAGTTTGGAGGGGTGTTTTTATGTGTTGGTCGAAAACGGCTACACCGCTGCTTATCAGAAGCAGCAGCTATCTACATAGTATCACGCAGAAATGAGGATAACCTGTTAAAAAAATCCTTGTATATGCGTGGCACTCTTATACCCCAAAAGTAGGTGTCAAATCTCTACATAATAGAAGCAATTTATCTTATATCCGCTTAGGTGTGACAGCCTTTGCGGATTTTTTTGTGTCGCTTTTTGCAGAACGCTGTAAAAAGCCAATTTGCAGCGTTGGCTGCCGTTCACCGCCTGCCAATCTGGAAATTTCTCAAAAATTTTCAGATTGGAGGTACACGGTATGGCTTACAACAAAGCCAAAGAAGAAAAGAAATGGCAGCTCTGGAAAGCAGCCGAGGAAAAGCAGTTGCGGAGTTTGGGGGTCAGCGAGGACACCATCGAAAAGCTCCGTGTTCATGATTGGGCGATTTTTAATTCCGACAGGCGGTACTATCAGCGTGTGCAGGAATCGGGTACATACCTTGATGAAGTTGCAGAGGATACGACACCGCCCGAAGTAAAGACGGTTGAGGATTTTCTGGACAGCATCGAAAATCAGCAGCTCTACCAAATTCTGATTAAGGTGGACAGGCTTACTTTACGGATTGCCTTGATGAAGGTGCAGGGATATTCCGTTCATGAGGTCGCTCTGCGTTTGGGCATTACCGAGAAAGCTGTTTACAGGCGAATGGACAGGCTCAGAGAAAAAATAAAAAAGTTTTCTAAGTAGAGGGGAAAATCAGGCTTCCCCACGGGCTACAGGGTGAGAGGACAAATCCTCTTGCCCTGTTTTCCTTTGTGTGGCGAAAACGGGATTGTTCCTTGACAGCCGAATAGTCATTCGTCAAATACTTCCTCTTTGTGATTGTGATGAGCATAAGCGTGTGCAGCGGTACGCCATGACCTGCCGACAAGCAGAAAGCGATGAAAGGTGGTGAGCGGATAAATACCGACTCAAAATATCGGGTAGCTCCCGATTTCGCCATGACCCACAAAGAGAACAATGGTACTCCCGTCCAGTCACAGCCCGAACGGTACTCAATCCGTCGCAGGCAATGAGGGCGGCTCTGTCAGACCGACAGTTGGGGTGGAACTCCCGTGGCGTCAGTTCGCTGCTGACCGTTTGGCGACTTCCCTGCGTTTATGACGCATTTGCATTTCGGGGTGTCGAGGACAAATAGAGATGCTCCTATCATAATGCCAGATACAAGGCGGTCTATGGAAACAGAGCGTTGTTTTATGCTCTCCCGACCTTAAATACTTCCTTATATCTGGCTGTTACATAGGCAGGTTAGGTCTGCCTTATTCCAGATAGGAGGTCAAACACTATGGAAAGAATAATCAGGCGTGGAGATGTTTTCTACGCAGAACTTAATCCCGTTGTCGGTTCGGAGCAGGGCGGAACAAGACCTGTGCTTATTATCTCCAACGATACAGGAAACAGACACAGCCCGACAGTTATCATTGCAGCGATTACGAGCCGAGTACACACAAAAGCAAAATTACCAACACATACCTCAGTAAAGGATTTTGAGGGACTTGATAAGGACTCAATTATCCTGCTTGAACAGATACGGACGATTGATAAGCAGCGGTTAAAACAGTATATGGGAATGATGCCCGATAACATAATGGCAAGAGTTGACAAGGCTCTTGCCATTAGCGTTTCACTCAATAACAGACTTGAAAAGAAATGTGCAAAGTAGCCAAAACAGAGGGATTTGCACATTGGTCAGACTGCGGCTGTATCTCTATAATTTAGGGTATACAGCCGCTTTATTTTGCGGAGGTAGCCAGATGGAAAATGTTAAAACATCCCCAGAAGCAGAACAGCCGCACGAGAGCATGGTTGATGAAGCGAAGAATTTTGATGTCTTTATCAAGGCTATGGTGCAGGTGGTTGAGAAATACGGAAGATTTGTTTTGCAGGAACTGGATAGCGTTGCGTAGGTCTACGCAACCTTACATATCACATTTTCCAAAATTATCGGAGGTGGTAGAATGAATCGAGAAGGAAAGAAATGTGTCCTGTATCCGAGAGTGAGTACCGAGATGCAGGTTGACGGATACAGCCTTGAAGGGCAGAAAAACAGTTTAAGGCGTTTTGCAGACCGTGAGGAAATGGAAATTGTCGGCGTCTATGAAGATGCGGGAAAGTCGGGAAAATCAATCGAGGGGCGACCTGCATTTAAGAAAATGCTTTCCGACATAAAAAACGGATTGGAGATAGACTATATTCTGGTCTACAAACTTTCCCGTTTTGGAAGAAATGCAGCGGACATCTTAAATTCATTGGAGTTTGTTCAGTCCTATGGGATAAATCTTATCTGCATTGAGGAAGGCATTGACTCATCCCAGACAAGCGGGAAACTTTTAATATCTGTTCTCTCTGCCGTTGCGGAAATTGAGAGGGAAAATATCATAGAACAGACCATGAACGGACGCAGGGAGAAAGCAAGGCAGGGCGGATGGAATGGCGGCTTTGCCCCGTATGGATATTATCTGAAGGATAATCAGCTTTTAATAGAAGAAACCGAAGCTGAAGCAATCCGAATTATATTTGATAAGTTTGGAAATTCAGATATAGGGCTTGGTGGAGTTGCAAAATACCTTAATCTGCAAGGGATAAAGAAAATACCCCGTCAGAATGGTAAATTAGAAACATGGAGCAGCCATTTAATACGGCAGATATTAGACAATCCTGTGTACTGCGGGAAAATCGCTTATGGCAGGAGAACACGGGAAAAGGTTAAGGGAACAAAAAACGAATATAAACAGGTTCATACCGATGATTATATTTTGGAGGACGGGCAGCATGAGGGAATTGTCAGCGAGGAACTCTGGCAAAAAGTTCATGCAAAGCGGAAAGCAACAGGAATTAAGCAGCCGTCAAAGGTAGGCAAAGACAGGTCACATCTTTTGACAGGCATATTGAAATGTCCCGTTTGCGGAAGCTCGATGTACACGAATAAACACGCATGGACAAATAAGGACGGCACATACAAGGAAGTCTACTATTATATATGCGGAAGGAACAAGCAGGAGCGAGGTCATCATTGCGATTATAAAGCGTCCTTGAGGAAAATAGACATTGAGCCGCTTGTAGTCGAAGCCGTAAAAGAATTGGTAAGCGATGCATATTTTGCAAAAGAGATTGAACGGCGGATAGGCGTTCAGACAGACACAAGCACGGTGGATAAGGAGCTTGCCAATTATGAAGCCAAGCTGAAGGAAGTGGACTTGAACAAGGCTCGTCTGGAAAATGAGATTGACAATCTTCCTGTCGATGCCAAATTCCGTGAAAGAAAAATCCACGATATGACATTAAGGCTTGATGCCATGTATGACACGATGGTGGAATTAGAGGAGCGTATTGAAGATGCGAAGCTGCGTAGAAGCTCCATTGAAATGGAAGCCATCACTCTGGAGAATGTTTATAAAATCATGCAGAATTTTGGAAAGCTATATGCTATAATGAGTGACGAGGAGAAAAAAAGCCTTATCACTTACCTCATTAAAGAAATCCAGATATACCCGAATGGGGAATCAGAAATGCCGTTGAAGTCGATAGAGTTTAATTTCCCGATTTATATTGACGGCAAGGAAGTAAGGAAGGTTTTGTGGGAAAGGGGTAATACCGTTGAGACGGTGGTATTGATGTCACGGGTGGAGAAATAAGTATGAGGAAAAGGCTTGAAAACAGAGGATTTCTAAAAACAGAATGTGATTTTTGATTGCGTCAAATTAGCGAAAAACTTTATAAAGTCTATGTGTGGGAACATATCCATCTGGAGAGTTAAGTTGATAGAAATGTAAAAATAGGCTAAACATTATTTTTTTAAATTGGAAAAGATGTTTAGTTTTGCTTATGCCGAACGTTGGTGAATAGGTAGACTAAAAAAAGGAGGTAAAAATCAAATGGAAATTGTAAATATACCTATAATTGATTTCTATAGATATTGTTTGGATTATGCGTATGAAAGAGGGTTCAAATGGGTGTTATGCCTTTTGGCAAGAGAAGCAGATGCGGAAATGTCTTATAGACAAATAAAAAGATATTGGAACTCATTGCATGATTTGACAGGAAATCAAATTCTTTTTGTATTTGCAGGTGCGTTAAGGGAAGACGATGAGTATTTGTCTGTATTACATCATGAGCACGAATCATGGCGTGGACTTCAAAATGCAACACTGCATATTTTAGATAAAAATCTACCTACAATTCCGTATTATAAATATCCTGAGTTAGATTTTAATAAACATAGTTTTGGTGAAATTACAGTTAATCATACTCGCGCTATATCTGAACTTAGAGATTATTTTGGTTTGTCAGAAAAAGTAATTCCGTCATTAGTCTTTACTCCTACATATCGGTTGATTCAGGATAAACATGTAGCAGTGCCTCTCAAAGGAGAAAATATATATAAAGAGATAAAGGAAATATTTGGAATTTTAGAAAGTCCGCTTAAGGAATTAAAAATGGACCAAGATAACTACGAGCAGATGAAAATTCAATTGACAGAAATATCTCAGCAAATTGAAAGACTTAATTATGGAACCAAAATCAAAAGACGTTATATTAATGCAAAGAGTTGGCTAAATGTAATTATAAATAATACAGATAACAATAGAGTAAAAAACAATTTGATAACAGCAATGCGTAGTCGCGTTGTTATTGACTGGCATTTGTTTGATCGTCAAACAAGGGCTTATTTGAATCAGTATATTGATTTGCTGAATAATAATCCAGATATTGAGTCTGAATGTGAGAAGACAGTTTCAGAACTGACCATGTTGCGTATAGAAAGCGATAAGAAGAATTCTATTGTGGAAAATTTACAAAATAAGATTATATCGCAATATGAATGCTTGGGACAAATAATTGTGGGATTGTCAGATAAGGTTGATTCGAACGAAGAGAAACCTAATATAAGAGAGAAACGTTTTAAGATCGCATTCTCCTTTCCAGGAGAGTACAGAGAAATCGTATATAGGATTGCAAAAGGAGTAGCAGACATTTTTACGAAAGAGAGCATCCTTTATGATCAGTTTCATAGATCAGAATTTGCAAGGCCAAATTTAGATATCCATCTTCAGAATTTGTATAAAAATGAATCAGAACTTATAGTAGTGTTTATATGTGCAGATTACAATAGAAAAAAGTGGTGTGGTATTGAATGGAGAGCAATTCGCGAGCTGTTGAATAGTAAGGAAGCAGATGATAGAATTCTATTTGTTAAATGTGGTGATGGTGAGGTAGATGGTGTATTTAGTACTGTAGATGGTTATATTGATTCAACACAAGTTTCGATTGAAGACATAATTAAAGATATTATGATAAGATATTCGACAATAGTTAATGCACAAAATGTTATTAATGGATGTGAAAATAATGATGAATTAATTCAAAGAAACTATAGGAACAAAGAAACGGAGGAATTTGTATTTGATTTAGAATTAAGTGGGAAGGCTGAGAGAATTCCTGTCTCTACAAAGAACAAGATACGTGAATGGTATTTTAATGGTCAAGGAGGCGGAGTTAATGTAAAAATTCATGATAAAAGGCAAACAAAAATTATAGAGAATCGTTCTTACATTGATAAAAAGATTAATATGCAAGAGGAATTGTCATCTGAGGAAGAACATCAATATGAGATATATACAAGAGCAATTAGAAAGTGTGAGCATGAATGCAGATTAAAAGAGCAAGCAATCAAATTTTTTTTAGAAGATAAAATGTTGCAAGCATATATCTCTATAACAACTTATTTGGAATTAGTAGATTATGTAGAGAAGATTCTTGATTACGAATATTATGATCAAAAGAAATACAATAATCCCGATTATGTAGCTTTGGATATTTTTCTTGATCCTGCACCAAAGATATGCCATGATCATTTTGTGGCATGCATTGAAAAAAATAAAGTGAAAGAAATTTTTAGTGGAAAGTCCTTATATGATTTTTTTGGTGGATATGTAATTGATTTGAAAAGTCAAGTAATTAAGGAGATTGCTATTAATTTTTATTTATTTTTAGCAGAAGAAGTAATAAATTTTAATATTATTGGATTGTCTGACAATAAAAAAGTAATGAATTTGTTAGAATATAGAGTTGGACGTCATTGAATAATTAGGTTTAAGAATAACCTCTTGATTAAATACGGTAATGCTATTGAATAAAAAGGTTTGGAGACCAGCTATGCAAGATAATAAAAGAATTATACCCTCCCCGAAAAAATGGACAGTAAAAGAGAATAAAAACGGAATGAATAGCAACAAATCTTTGATTTACAAGATTAAGCGGCAAACGAGTTTCTTAGGAGTCTTTCAAAC
>CANRPK010000016.1 GCA_947632455.1 uncultured Bacilli bacterium | reverse complement strand
CAAAATTTATAAATTACAAGAAGTTGTTAATAATATTTGATTATTCTTTTGTTGCACTTGACTTTTTAATTATTAAATTTCGGAAGGCTTTTGGAAGGATTAAAGGCCTATTTAGGCCGCTTTTTTAGTTTAATTATAGTAAGACCGGGGTTAAATAAGTCTGTTTTATAGCTATCAACATACTTATTTTTCTTTAAAAGTTCATGGACTTTAGTCTTTAGAATAGTACTACTATAGCCATGAATAACTCCGATATATTCTATTCCCATTTTATAATTATCATTAATAAAATCATTTAAAACAAAGACAACTGTATCTCTAGTTTCCCCATGAACATTTAGTGTTGGAGATTTACTCGTGTACATCCGGTGTTTGCTCGATTACAGGAATATTTGAAGCTTCAGGGGCTTGTTTAGTTGGGGCGGTACCAAAGAATGAGGCACCAATATCTTTTACATCGTTAGTTTTAGGAGCAACATTTATAACAAAAGTACTCGCATCAGGAATTTCTGGTAAAGTTGCTTCATCAGAAATTATTACTTCTTCTTTTGGTGGTTCTTCCTCGACTGGAGCTTTTATATTAAATTTTTGATTATAATAATTTATAACTTCTTTTAAAGTAGGTAAAGATGGTCTTCCACCCATTTTAGTAACAGAAAGACCGGCAGTAATATTAGAATATGCGACAGCTTTTTCTAATTCAAAATGATTGGCCAAACAATAAGCAAAAGCACCATGGAAAAAATCACCAGAACAACTTGGATCTACTTGATTAACTTTAAGACCTGGCATAATTCTAATTTCTCCATTATATGTATACATTGCCCCCATATTTTCTAGAGTAACAACTATTTCATTATTAGGATAACGATCTTTTAATTTTTTATAAACGTTAACTAAACTAACAGAGTTATTATAATCGATTTTAAGACCACTTACAGTTTCAGCAAAACCTTTAGAACAAACGATATATTTAACAAATTTACATAATTCTAATAAATCACGATCAACACGACCAGCATCAACTATACTGATAGCATTAGGATATTTATTTAAGGCATTGATTGTTGCATTATATTCTTTACCATCTGAAACTATAACATCAGGGGTAATACCATATTCATATTTTTTTAAGTTAGGTTGAGTAGCACCGACAACATCAAAACGAGTACGAGAACCATTCTTTTTATTAACTAAAATTACGGATAGTGGTGTTCCAACCTCATAACTGGTTTCAAGATAATCTGTTTTAACCATGATTTGCTCAAATTCTTTACGAATTTTGGCACCATAATCATCAGAACCCACTACTCCAGCAAAATAAGAATTTTCCCCCCATTTTGCTAAAAGATAGGCAACATTTGCGGCAGTTCCCCCGCCGGATTCAATTTTTTCACCTAAAAAGTATTTAGTACCTTCAACGGGGTATTCTTCAACTGGGCAGGTAATATCATAACTACTTCTTCCTATACTTAATATTGTCATATAGCCACCTCTTATATTCTATTTAAATCATATCATATTTTATATTAAAAATAAATATTTTATTCTAAAATTGCTTTAATTCTTCTTATACCAGCACTACTGGCTTCTTCTTTAATAATTTTAAATTTACCTAATTCTCCGGTATGTTTAACATGAGGACCACCGCATATTTCTTTAGAAACATCACCAATACTATATACATTTACGATATCAGCATATTTTTCGATAAACATTGCTTCAGCTCCACTTGATATAGCATCTGCTTTACTCATGGTTTCCATAGTTACCGGAATATCATCCATAATCCAACGATTAACTAATTCTTCAGCTTGCTCTTTTTCTTCTTCACTTAATTTATGATTACATGAAAAATCAAAACGCATTCTTTCACTAGTAATATTACTACCCTTTTGATGAACATCGGGACCTACGACTATTTTTAAAGCAGCATTAAGTAAATGGGTAGCGGTATGATATTTAGTTTCAATTTCACCTTGAGAACTTAGACCACCCTTAAATTTACCGGCTGAGGCTGTACGAGATAATTCTTGATGTTCTTTAAATTTAGCTTTAAAACCTTCAGTATCAACACTTAAATTATGTTCTTTAGCTAACTCTTCAGTTAATTCAATAGGAAAACCATAAGTATCATATAATTTGAAAGCTTCATCTTTATTTATTTCAGATGTAGTTAAATGGCTAACTAATTTACTAAATTCTTTTAATCCTTTTTCTAAGGTACGATTAAATTTAGCAGCTTCATCTTTTAGGACTTCTAATACTATTTCTTGATTAGCTTTTATTTCTGGATAATAATTTTCGTATTTTTTAATTATTACTTTAGCTATTTCTAATAGCCAATCAGAATTCATATCTATTTCTAGTTTTTTAGCATGTCTAATGGCTCTTCTAATTAATCTTCTTAAAATATAACCTTGATCAGTATTACTAGGTTTAATGCCAGCATAATCAGCACTAATAAAAACAGCAGTACGAACATGATCGGCAATTATACGCATACTAGGGGCCGCATCATTATAAGATTTATGACTTAATTCTTCTATTTTGGCGATTACATCTTGCCAAATAGATGTTTGATAATTATCTAAAACGCCCTCTAAGACAGCGACTACTCTTTCTAATCCCATGCCTGTATCAACATTTTTTTGGGGTAATTCAGTAATAGTGCCATCGGCATTTTTATTAAATTCCATAAAGACATTATTCCAAATTTCTACCCAACGATCATCTTTAGGATCAAATTTTTGAGGTATTTCATCATTACTACGGAAATAAAATATTTCAGTATCTCCCCCACAAGGACCAGTTTCGCCGGCTATCCAAAAGTTATCTTCTTCCCCTAAATAAGCAATACGATCAGGACTAATACCTAAACTTTGCCAAATACTAGCAGAAGTCTCATCACGAGGAATATTTTCGGTTCCAGCAAAAACTGTAACAGCTAAACGCTCTAGAGGAATATTTAAAACTTGAGTTAAAAATTCAAAACTATAAGTAATACTTTCTTTTTTAAAGTAATCACCTAAACTCCAATTTCCAAGCATTTCAAAAAAAGTATGATGAGTTTTATCGCCAATACTATCTAAATCAGTTAGACGAACACATTTTTGATAATCACATAATCTTTTGCCTTCAGGATGAGGTTTACCCATTAAATATGGGATTAATGGTTGCATTCCCGCGGTATTAAACAAAACTGAGGGATCATTTTCCGGAATTAATGGAGCACTAGGAATTTGAACGTGACCATTTTTGACAAAAAAATTGATAAATTGCTCTTTTAAATTCATTTTTACTTCTCTCCTTCTAAAAATTCAATAACTTTATTTTCTAAATTATTTTGATTATCATTAGTGATAGTATAATCAAAATTATTATAATTTTCTAAAGCTGTTTCAGTTATATGCATTTGCTCTTTAATACTTAAAGAGCTGGGAGCAAATTGATTAATAACATATATAGATTTACAATCAGCATAACGTTTTTTAAATTCTTCTATTTCATCAGGTAAGCGAACATCACTGATAATAACAACATCAAAATATAAGTTATAAATTTGAATATCCTCAGACATACGATTTATAAGCATTAAAGGATTTTCCATATTTTCACGAATAGTTACGCCTATATCTTGCAAAAAGCGACGAGGTTTAGCTTCTCCTTCATGCCAATTTAAAACTTCTTTAGCATACATTTTTAAATACTTACTAAATTCTGTGATTAAAGTTCTTTTACCAAAAGATGCATAATATTTTTGAATAATTTTGGCAACTTCACTTTTACCACTTCCGGATTTACCGGCGACTAAGAAGATTTTCATAACAATCACCTAAATAGCATTATATCATTATTTAAATTTAAAAAAAAGATTTTTATCATAAATCAATTAAAAAAGTAAACAATTAAGTTTACTTAATTCGGGTTAAATGATTTTCATTTATATAATTATATATATCTAAAAGACTATTTTGATCGTATGTATCATTAATTAAATCAGCTAAATTATTAGTTTGTAAAAAATCTTCTAAAGTCCATATTTTAAAACCATCTTCAAAACTTGATTTTATAATGGTGAAAAACTCTATATTAGATATTGATTGACTTGAAAAAAAGTAAGCAGCTTCAGGATTTTCATTAGTACCGGTTATGGCTATTTTCAAAGATCCATTAAGATTTTTTAAAATAGCATGTTCGATATCTATATCTTTATATTTTATATCTTCATAAATATTAATAGTACTAATACCATTATTATATACTGTATTAATAGCTTTAATATAGTTTTGATCTAATAAACTTAGCATTCTAGGAGCTATTATATAATAATTTCTGGTACCAATATTTCCTAACCAATTTGGGTTGGTACTCATATCTAATACTAATAAATCTTTTAAATTATAATTTGAAGATGACACTAATTGTTGATTTAGATAATTATAAATATCTTCAAGATCTTCTTCAGTATATTTGCTTTTAATTAAGGCAGTTAAATTATGATTTTGTAAAAATATATTTAATGGTATAACTCCTTCAAGTAAATATTCTTGTTCAACAATAGCTCTTTTTTTAAACATTTCTTTATAATAAAAATTACCATAACTATTATAAATGTCATCATCATTTACTACTAAATTAGTACTTATACGAACTAAAGATGAATTTATTAAATCATTATTATAAAATTTAGATCTATCATAATTTTCTCTTTTTAATTCAACTAAACGATATTGGGGAGTTTCAAGAGGATTATAATTTTCTTTAATTGAGGTTGATGAAAGAAAATTTTTATCTAAAACTAATATATCATTAGCTAGAAACATTCTTGGTTGTTCTTCAATATCAGGATCTATTAACTCTTCTTCTTGGACTGGTTCTTCTATATTAACAGGTTTTTTATGGTTAGTGGAACATGTAGATGTAAATGTTATTATCCCAGCTAAGCCTAAAGCCATAAGATTTCTTTTTAAAACATATTTTTTCATATTTAGCCCCCTTAAAAGTAAGTATTATTATACATATTTTTATTCTTTTAGTCAAGTTATTACTAAACAATTAAAAAAGACTAATTTATTAGCCTTATTTTAAATTACTTAGTAATTCTTCTTTTTTCATAGTTGAATAGCCTTTAACACCTTGTTCTTTAGCAATAGCTTTAAGTTCTGTTAAATTCATAGTGCTATAATCAGGCTTTGATGCTTTTTTAGGAGCTGCATCTTCTTTTACTACTGAAGTTTTAGCTACTTTTGGGGTTTTACCAGCTAAAGCATCATTACTTATATTAACTAAATTTGTGAAAGCTTTAGGATCATTGATAGCCATTTCACTTAAAACTTTACGATTAATTTCAATACCAGCTTTTGATAAACCATTCATAAATTTAGAATAACTAATATTATTATCACGGCAAGCGGCATTAATTCTAGTAATCCACAATTTTCTAAAGTTTCTTTTATTAGCTTTACGATCACGATAAGCATAAGCACCACTATGGAAAACTTGTTCTTGAGCTGTTTTATATAATCTATGTTTACTTCCAAAGTAACCTTTTGCTTCTTTTAATACTTTTCTTCTTCTAGTTTTGGAAACAGTTCCACCTTTAACTCTTGTCATTATACCCTCCTAGATAACAGATTTTAATCTGCTAGCTTCTCCTTTGCCTAAGATTCCTTTATTTCTTCTTTGACGAACTTGTTTAGATGAATCTTTATTAGTTTTATGGTTACCATTACCTTTTTTATAAGTTAAAGTACCATTTTTCTTTTTTGTTAAAACTTTACTACTTGCTTTATGAGTTTTTTGTTTAGTCTTTGCCATTTTTTCCTCCTACTTACTTTTTGGTGCTAATAGCATGTACATTTGACGACCATCCATTTTAGGTTGAGTTTCAATTATTGAGACATCCTCTAAGGCAGAAGCAAAACGAATTAAAACATCTTTGCCTAATTCTGGTCTAGCCATTTGACGACCTTTAAATCTAATAAAGGCTTTAATTTTATGACCTTTTATTAAATAATCTTTAGCATTTCGTACTCGAGTTTCAAAATCATGAATATCGATTGTAACTGATAAGCGGTATTCTTTTAACTCTTTATTAGTTTCCCTTTGTTTTTTTTGGGCTTCTTTTAATTTTTTTTGTCTTTCATAACGATACTTATTGTAATCCATGATTTTAGCTACCGCCATTTTACCATTATCACTCATAAGTACTAAATCAAGACCAGCATATCTTGCTAAAGTTAAGGCATCATTTAGCCCTTTTTGTCCCATTTGTTCACCATTTGGGCCAATAACCATCATTTCACTTACTTTGATTTGTTCATTAATTAACAACTCTTTACTCGCACTTGCTATATTAAGCACCTCCATATAATTAAAAAGGCAGAATATAATTTATTCCACCTAAAACCTTATTCATGTTAATATTCAGGCTTTTTACCTATGAACTTTGTTCATCAGGTGGAAATAATTCGCTTTCCTTTTTAAATTTCTTAATCATTATAAAATATAATATGTAATTTGTCAAGAAAAATTCTATGAAATTAAAAGCTTAGACTTTTAGATCTAAGCATAATTTAATATTTAACTTAATTTTTCTTTAACTAGTTTACTTACTAAGGACATATCAGCATTAGTTAAACGATTATTTAACTCTTTCATAATATTACCCATATCTTTAATACTAGTTGGTTTTAATTCAGCAAAGATAGCATCTATTACTTCAATTATAGCTTCCTCGCTCATTTCTTCTGGTAAATAAACACTTAGAATAGCAATTTCTTTTTCAAGATTTGCAACTTCTTCATCTTTACCATATTTAGCAAATTCGGCAATACTATCTTTTCTTAGTTTAACTTGTTTTTTAATAACAGCGATTACTTCATCATCAGTTAAATCATGCTTTTTATTTATTTGTTCTAATTGAAGAGCACTTTTTAACATTCTGATAACTGATAGTTTAAATTTATCGCCACTTTTCATGGCTTCTTTTAATTCTTCGGCTATTTTTGAATACATTTTATGATCCTCTTAATAATTATTGTGATGCTTTTTAGCATTTCTCATTTGTTCTTTCTTTTCATTTCTTCTACGAACGCCTGGTTTTTCATAATGTTTTCTTTTTTTTAACTCAGAAGGGACACCGCTACGGGCAACTTTAGCTTTAAATTTTTTTAAGGCACCATCAACGTTTCCATTTTGAACAACTACTTTTGTCATTAATAAAATCCCTCCCTTCATTTACTAATTTATAGTATAACACCACTTTTTCCTTTATTCAAGTAGTTTTATTCGTTATTTTTATCTTCAGTTGGGGTTGGTGGGGTTGGCAAATGATAATTTGAAAGTTCGGTTTTTATATCTTTTTTTAAAGTATTTAAAAAATGGGTTTTATAATTATTAATAGTTAAAGTGGTTAAAAGTAAGACAATAAAGACTAAAAAGAAAGAATACACTAGATACATTGAGGCAAAACCCTTTTTCATATGATCACCTATTTTTATTATAGCTTATTTTAGAAAAAAAGAAAAGACTATTGAGGCACCAATAGTCTTTTTTAATTAGCAATAGTTTTTATTAATTCCTCGACGAAGTGAGGTTCCAATCATTTTTCCTACTTCAATAATAGTGGTAAAAGCTCTTACTGCGGCTGAGATAAGGGATGCACTAATTCCCCCACCTACAGTGTTTAGTAATTCAGTATCAGTTAAATTTATTAATTGTTGCATTTATTAGGATTAATATAGCCATAAATAACTGAGGCAACAAAAGTTGCAACAGCGGCTAAGCCTAAACCTATAATATGGACTGCGCTTATTCCACCATTTATTTGAAGAAGTTGTTCATCTTTTAACTTTTGCATTAGATGAACCTCACGGTCATTTTTAAAACTTTTGCTAATTTTTCTAGTTCGCTAAGTATTCTATTAGTAAAATTAAATAATGCTATAGAACCACCTTCGCATTTTATTAAAATTTCTCTACTTAAATTTTCCATCAATATACTTCCTTTCTAAAATATTTTTTGGAATATTTTAACTATTATTCTTTGTTTATGATAATAAAAATTTAAATTAATGATTTCATTATTTAAATAGTTATCTGATACTTCTAGCTGTAATTTACGATAAGTAGTTATAGAGTTTTCTTCCATCACTATTTCATTTGTAACTATTTTGGATTTATAATGCTTATTATTAAAATAAATATTATTATAATCAATATTACTAGGTATATAAGTAGTTAAGATACATTTATCAGAACAAGTTATATAGCCTTTAGTTGGATAGTTGTCATAAATTTTAGTGGTAATTAAAAGATAAATAATAATTAATAATATAATTAGTAATGGTATTATTAATCCTAAAAATTTACGGGGTTTTAGTCTTATAAAAGAGGTTTTATTATTATATATATCAAACATATTACTTACCTACTTCAATTACTTTAGAAAAAAGATTTTTTACATCTTTATGCGAAACATATATCAAAGTCTTATTAGGAAAATATTTTATTATATCTTTTATTATTTGTTTTTCTAATTGGATATCTACTTCACTTAGAGCTTCATCTAAGATTATAATATTGCTATTTTTTAATAAGGCTCGAGCAAGAATAATTCGTTGCTTTTCTCCCCCACTTAAATTATTTAAGCTCGCATTGATAGTGGTTTCTAGACGATTAGGTCTTTTTGTAAATATTTCTTCAATACGGCATATTTTTAAAACTTTTAAAAAATCTTTATTTTTGATATTACGATAACAAATTATATTATCTTTAATTGTTCCTGTAAACAAACTTTCTTCTTGGGAAACATATAATATATGGGTACGAATACTATTTAAACTAACATCTTGTTCACTCGTTATATTGTAAGTTATTTTTCCATCATAATTTTTATTATAGCCACATATTAATTTACAAATAGTACTTTTGCCACTTCCGGTTGGGCCTGATAAAAAAACTTTATCACCTCTATTTATTTCAAATGACAGAGAATTTATTATATTTTGATATTTATTATATGAGTAGTTTACATTAGCAAATTTAACTAAATTAATTTCTCCATCGATGCCTTTATTATATATTTCTTCTTCAATATTAATAAATTCTTGAATTTTATTAAAAGATGCTTTTAAATAATTATATTTAGGTAAAGCATCAATTATTTGTCTTATAGGATCAAATAAATAGATAATTAAACTATTAAAAGTTATTAAACTTAATATTTCTAATTTAGATAGAGATATTAAATATATACCATAAGTAAGAACTAAAAATAAACCAAATTCCCAAACTAATTCTTTTAACAATTCCCAATTATTAAATAAGTTTTGTAAAGAAAAATTATTTTTGAGAAGAATTATAAGTTTATTTTCTAATTTTGCTAAAAAACTAGCCGTTAAGTTTAAATTTTTAATGCTGGTATTCATTTCAATATTTTCTATTAAGCTAGTATTAAAATCAGTATTTAATTCTAAATTTTCTTTTAAGCGATAATAAAGAATTTTACTAAAAATTAGACCTATTAAAAGATAAATACTTATAACTAAACAAAGAAAGAAAAAAAGCTTAGCATTTATCAAAAATAAGGCAACTACCGTGCCGATTATTAAAACCGAATTTAAAATCAAATTAGTAAATACTTCCGAGACTAAGTTTTTTATTTCACTTAATTCTTGAACTCTTGTAGTTATTTCCCCTACACTTCGGTTTTCAATAAACGACAAAGGAAGGTAAAAGATATGTTTTAAAAAGGAAGAAAATAGCTCAGCATCAATATTTTTATTAAAATAATTTAGATAATAATTCTTTAAGTAATTAAAGATTATTTTAGCTAAAAATATAAATGAGAATACTACCACGATTATTTTTAATAATGGGATATTATCAATATTAGAAATGGCACTTTCTAAATAGAAATTACTTGATATTGCAAAAAACATTAAAAGAAAATTTATAATGAGAATAGTTACGAAGATTTTTTTATTTTTTATTAATAAATTAAAAAATAATTGATTAATGGTTAGTTGCTTCTTACAATGCAATATATTAGTCTTAGGAGCCATTAAAATAAGAATTTTAGTCCATTGTTTTAAAAATTCGGATATAGGTATTTTCTTTTTACCAACAGAGGGATCCATAATATAAATATGCGTTTTAGTTATTTTATAGATAACAACAAAGTGATTTAAACCATTTTTTAATTCTAAATGAGCGATACATGGTAAATATATACGTTCATCTAGGATATTAGCTGTTTTAACACCAGTTGCATCAAAGCCATAACTTTTAGCCGCATTTATTAAATTATAAGCACTGGTTCCATTTATAGTCGTATATGTATCTTCACGGATTTTAGAGATAGGAACATAACCATCATAATACTTTATTAAACAAGCAAGACAGCAAGGGCCACAATCTTTTAAATCATGTTGAAGGACAACTTCTATTTTAGACATTATTTACCTCCCTTCACTACTACTTATTGCTAAAAAGATTTAGTTATCCTTTTTAAAGAGAAATTTTGGTTTATTTTTTGAAAGTCTAGGACAAAATTCGACAAAAAAATTAAGTTTTAGGGTTTATAATAGCAAACTTAAAAAGAGAGGTGCAATAAATGCAAAATTATGAATTATTAGGAGTACTTAGAATTAAAAATAAATTAACACAGATAGAGATTAGTAAAATACTTAATGTATCACTTAATACTTATAAAGATTTTGAGGCTGGAAGAAGAACTATGAATTTAGAACAATTAAATACTTTAAGTGATTATTATGATGTTTCCTTAAATACTTTACTTGGATTATCTAATAGTTTAGAATGTTTTAATATAAATAAAAATATTAATTATAAAATGCTTGCTTTTTATTTAAAATATACAAGGATTAAGTTTAGATATACCCAAAAAGAATTAGCTAAGAAGTTTTATATTTCTACTAATGCGATATCAAGATATGAAAATATGGCTCAGAAAGTTAGTTTAGATTATTTATATTGGATGGGAAAAGAATTTAAAATTTCGATTGATTATATTTGTGATAAAACAAATAAAAAAGAAATACTTTAATCTTTAAGTACTTCTTTTAAAATAACTTCATCATCTTTAAATAAATTATATTTTTTAACAATAAATCTAAATATTACTTTTAATAAAGCAATACATGGAGTTGCAATAATCATACCTAAGATGCCAAAATAGTGACCAAATACTAGTAAACCGATCATAATAGTTACAGGATGAAGTTTAGTTGTTTTACTCATTATAATGGGTTGTAAAACATAATTTTCGGCTAATTGAACAATAACACAAATAATTAAGACTGCAACACCTGTAATTGTTCCTTGACTAAAGCCAACGATAACTGCGGCGGCTCCACCAATATATGGACCAATATATGGGATTAAATCAGTTAAGCCACAGAACATACCAAATAGTAAAGGAGCATTTAAACCAACTAAGGCAAAACCTAGACTATCACAAACAAAGACCATTAAGGCGACTAATAAAGTACCAGAAATAGTTTTTCTTACTTCTTTACCAATATCTGTTAGTAGAACTTCGATTTCAAATTTATTCTTATTAGGAACTAGTTTTAAGAAATGCTTAGAGATAGCATTAAAATCAAATAACATATATAAACCCACTACTAAACTAATTAAAATAGTACCTAAACCTGAGAATAGACTACCTAAAGTAGAAATAATAGAATTAGGTAAAGATTTAGTTAAATCTATTAAATAAGTACTGATACCATTAAAGAGATTATCTTTAAATGTTGTTAAATCAATACCACTTATACTTACTTGATTAATAAAATTATCAGCAAAATTTTTAAAGTGATCTACAATAGATGGTAAAGTTGCTATTAAATCATTTATTTGTTTATAAATAGTTGGGATAAACAAACGTAAGAAGATATAAATAAATATTAAAAATAAAGCATAAATTATAAGACTACCAATAATTCTTGGTATACCCTTTTTAGACATTTTATTTACTAAAGGATTAAATAACCAGGCAATAACAAAACCAATAAATAATGGAGATAAAACTTTTAAAAAAGTAAAGAATAGATGCCATATATTTAATTTATCTAAAATAATAGTTCCAAAAAAGATAATTACAACAATCATAACGATATATAAAAGTTTTAAAATCTTTTTGGTTAAAGAAACTACTTCATTTACTTCTTTATTATTTATTTCTTTTAACTCTTTTTTCATGTTATACCCTCATTAATTCGGCTTCTTTTTCTTTAAAAATTTCATCTATTTTTTTATTATAGGTATTTATTAAGTCTTGAATTTCATTTAAAGCAGCTTTTTGGGCATCCTCGGACATTTCTTCATTTTTAATATCATTATTAGCTTCTTGGCGAATGTTTCTTAAAGCAATTTTGGCTTCTTCACAAACATTTTTAGCTTGTTTAACATAGTCACGACGTTTATCTTCAGTTAATTCAGGAATAGTTAATATTATTACTTCACCATTATTAACAGGAGTAATACCAAGATTAGCCTCATTTAGAGCTCTTTCGATATCTTTTAGTGCTCCTTTATCAAAAGGTTTAATCATCAGACTTCGAGCTTCCGGCACAGTAATATTAGCTAAACTTTGAACAGGTGTTGGTGTACCATAATACATGGCCATAATACCATTTAACATGGCAGGATTGGCACGACCGGCTCTAATATTAGTTAATTTGGCTTCTAAATTTTCAAGGGCTTTCATAAATTTTAATTCTGTATCCATTTTTTCCTCCTAATTTATAGTATTATTATATCTTTATTTACTTAATTTAACAAGATTTTATTCCTCTTTATCTTCTTTTTTATTAAAAAGAATTTAAATATTCAGTTAATACCGTTTTTAAATTATTCTTTTTAGCTACAACTTTAAATTCATTCCAATAATTTTCAGGAGTATCAATGCCATTAATAATAGATGTCTCAGCATCATAATAGATTACTTGACCATTTTTAACGATTATTAGAGTTGGTGCATAAATATTTTTAGTACCATCATCTAAAGTTGGCAAGTAATTACCTAATTTTAGAGCAATACTTTGATAAATAGCATTCTTTACTTCACGATCTTCATGAAAATCATAATATAATATTTCTTTTAAGCCTACTTCTTGGGCTACATCATTTAAAATACTAGCATAAGGACCAGTCCATTTATTTTGAGGATATCCCATTAATAAAACTCCAGATTGGCTGCGCATAAGCGTGTATACTTCACTAGCATTAACATATTTAAATACATTATTGGCACTAACGTTAGTATAGTCTTGATCAAATTTTTCATTATCTACTTCTTTTTCAGTATTAAAATCTTTGGTTCCAATTAATATAAACGCTACTATAATGGCGATAAATAAAATACCGTCAATTATATTCTTTAATGTCTTATGCATATAATCACCACTTATAGATATTATACCATTTATTAGTTTTTTACTTAAGTAAAACACATAAAAAATGTTAAATAAATGTATATTTAATATTTTTGATTTTATAAAATATTAAAAAAGTCGTTTATTTTTAACGACTAAATTTATTAGATATATCATATCCTTGATAACCTTCCATACGTAATTTGATTAGAATATCATCAATTTCATAACCTTCAGCTAAGTAGGTAAGATATTTTCTTTTTAAAGTATTAAAATCTAGCGGAATACCGTCATTTTGGGATTTAAATACCTCTTTACTAGTTCTTAAAACATTACTAGTATTCTTTTTATTAGAACCTATATAAATTCCATTAAAACTATAATAAAATTCTTGATTACATTCTAGGCATTTATAACATACATCAGTACTTAAATAACTATTAGCATGCCATTTACCTTTTTGATATTTGCCGCGAGATACTTCGACTAGAATTTCATGAGCACAATCAGGATTTTGTCTAGATATTTTTGATGCTTGCTCATAAAAAGCTAAATAATTGCTAACTAAAGCTTGTTTTAATTTTAAATATTCTTTTACTTTAGGATCTGCTTCTAAAGTAGCTAATGAAGTATTTATTTTATGGATAACCTCATTAGTATTTTTAGCAAGAGCCATAAGCTCTATTTTTTGTTCTTTATTCATTTTAAAACCTCCCTATTAAAGAAAAAACTAACAAATGTTAGTTTCCTTTAATTTGATTCATTACTTCTTCAGCGAAGTTTTCATTTCTTTTTTCAATACCTTCACCAACTTCATAACGGATAACTTTTTTAATAGTTCCATTATTGTTTTTAACATAAGTGGCAACAGAGATATCACCATCTTTGATAAAGGCTTGTTCAGCTAAACAAATTTCTTTGAAATATTTTTTAATACGGCCATCAACCATTTTTTCAGCAATGTCCGCAGGTTTACCTTCAGACATAGCTAATTCTTTTTGAACGGCTCTTTCTTTTTCTAGTACTTCACTTGGAACATCTTCTATAAAGACATATTCAGGACGCATCGCAGCAGCTTGCATTGAAACATCTTTAGCAACTTCAGGAGTTGCTCCTTCAATTACACTTAAAACCGCGATTTTACCACCCATGTGAAGGTAAGCTCCAAAGTTTTCGTTAGCTTCTTTTTCGACAACTTCTATTCTTCTTAATGATAATTTTTCGCCAATTTTAGCAGTTTTGGCAACAATTAAATCATTTATAGTACCTTCAGATGTAGGAAGAAGCATAGCCTCTTCTAATGTAGATGCTGTACTATTTAAAATAGTATTACCAATAGTGGCAATCATATCAGTAAATTCAGCATTTTTACTAACAAAGTCAGTTTCACTATTTACTTCAATAATAACTGCACGATTATCTTTAATAAAGATATTAGCTAAACCTTCAGCGGCTATTCTTGATTCTTTTTTAGCACTTTTAGCAATACCTTTTTCTCTTAGCCAATCTATAGCGGCATCCATATCGCCATTACTTTCAGCTAAGGCTTTTTTACAATCCATCATACCTGCGCCAGTTTTTTCGCGTAGGTCTTTTACCATACTGGCTGTAACTTCCATATATATCCTCCTAATTATTTTAAGTTATTTATTAATTCTTCTTTTTTCATTGTTGAATAACCTTTGATGCCTTTTTCTTTAGCTAATGTTTTTAGTTCACTTAAAGTTAAAGTATCATAGTTTGGTTCAACTTTGGCTTTTTTGGTTTCTTCTTTTTTATGATCTTCTTTTTTGTGATCTTTATGAGGTTTTGATGGTCTTCTTGGTTCATCAACATCATCAAAATCAGATTTTTTAATTTCTTTTGGTTCTTCTTTAATTAATTCATCCATTGTTTTTGGTTCACTTTTAGCTTTGCGATCTTCTTCAGTAACATAATCAACCATTTCTAAATTACGAGCTTCACAAATAGCGTTATTTAAGACACCTAAAACAACTTTAACACTTCTTACAGCATCATCATTACCTGGAATAACATAATCTACGTCATCAGGATCACAGTTAGTGTCTACTAAACCAATAACTGGTATTCTTAATTTTCTTGCTTCTCTAATAGCATTTAATTCTTTTTTAGGATCAACGATAATTAAAGCATTTGGTAATTTGCTCATATCACGAATACCGGCAAGAATTTTATTTAATTTTTCATATTCTTTACGAAGTCCGATTACTTCTTTTTTAGGTAAAACTTCAAAACGTCCATCTTTTTCCATATTTTCAATTTCTTCAAGGCGTTTTACCCTTCTTCTTATAGTTCTAAAATTAGTTAAGGTTCCTCCTAACCATCTTTCAGTTACATAATAAGAATTACTTCTTGTAGCTTCTTCTTTGGCAGCATCTTGTGCTTGTTTTTTAGTACCAACAAATAGGAAAGTTCCTCCATTGTCAGCAATATTTTTAATTGCCTCATAAGCTTCTTCTAATTTTTTGGTAGTTTTTTCAAGATCGATAATATAAATATCTTCTCTCGCTCCAAAAATATACTCTTTCATTTTAGGGTTCCATCTTTTTGTTTGATGTCCAAAATGAACTCCTGCTTCTAATAAATAACTCATAGAAACAACGGCCATAAATCATCCCATCCTTTCGTTTTTACCTCTTATCGGTTCACAGTATTTAACCACTATTTATTAATAGCACTAGGCTTAATACTCCCCAATAATGTGTATTTGCAATTTATTTGCCGAGATTATTTTACTATATATTATATAAAAAAACAAGTAAATATTGCTAAATTTTAGCAGTTAATATAAAATAAAGATATGAAAAAAGTTTTAATTAAATTAATAAAATTATATCAATCTATTCCCGGTGATTTTCATAATGCTTGTCGATTTTATCCAACATGCAGTAATTATGCAATAGAAGCTTTGGAAGTTCATGGAACATTTAAGGGTACTTATTTAATAATAAAAAGATTACTTAAATGTAATCCTTTTAATAAAAATGGAGGAATTGATTTAGTACCACCTAAAAAATAGTATTTAATTTTTTAAAGCCTCTATTTCTTCTAAAGATAAACCGGTGGCAAATTCTATGCTTTCTGGAGGAATATTTAACTCTAACATCTTTTTAGCAGTTATTAGATTAGCTTCTTTTTTACCTTCTTTTCGGCCTTCTTTTAAGCCTTTTTCAATGCCTTTATCTTCAGCTATCTTTTCGGCCCATTTACCAAATATTTCTTGAGTTTCTTTATCATTTACATATTTTTCAATTTTAGAATTAGTATTCATAATAATTCCTCTTTTCTTATATCTTTAATTATCTTAATTAATTTTAAGCTTTTCAATTTCAGCTAAAGATAACCCAGTATATTTAGAGATTTCAAGAGGAGATATAGTATCTTGAAGCATCTTTTTAGCAGTTATTAGATTAGCTTCTTGCTTTCCTTCTTTTCGACCCTCTTTCAAACCTTCTTTTCGGCCCTTTTCAATGCCTTTATCTTCAGCTATCTTTTCAGCCCATTTACCAAATATTTCTTGAGTTTCTTTATCATTTACATATTTTTCAATCCAATTATCTAATTCCATTAAAAGTTCATCTCCCTTTGCTATTTCTTTTCTTTCTTTGGCACTTCTTGCCCCAATAAATTTTAACCATAGTAGCTTTTTGTTATCTAAATTGTACTGAAGTTCTCGGGCTTTGTCAAGTCTAAAACATTTGATTACAAAGGCATCTGATAATATAGTATCTTCATATGTTTTGGCATTTAATAATTTATAAGTAAACTCTAATTCATTAGGAAAACTTTTTACTACATTATCTATAAAATTTAATTGGATCACACTTTCATATATATTATAATTATTTTTACCTCGAGATGTTTGAGTAGAAAATATGCGCATTACATAAGTGGTTGATTTCTTGAATGAGGCTTCGTTAAAATTGGAGTAACACTCTAAATTTATTTTATAATTAGCAAATTCAATTACGACATCACCACGATATGCTTTATCAAAATATTTAGTTTTATTTAAAATACTTTCATATTTTACGACCATTTTAATTTGGGATAAATAATCATAACTAAAATCGGTAAAACAAGATAAAAAATAAATTAAATATTTACGATTATCTATATTGGCAAAAGTTTCTTTAAATAATAAATCATTACTTAAACTCATAAATTCTTTGGGTTCTGTTGTCATAACTTCTCCTTTCTAATTTCTTAAAGAAATAATTTTACTATAGCATAGGAGAAGTAAAAAAATTGTCGAATGAGGGCTTATTTTTTTAAATAAAAAAGATAGAAAACTAATTCTATCTTTGATCAATTTATGGGTAGGCGGAGGTTTTGAACCTCCAGGCTGCTCTCTATACAACCTTAATACATCAAAATTCCAGCACCTACATAAAAAGTCACAGCCATACCAACTTTTCTTTTGATAGTTATTACCTCCTTTATTTTTATAATTTTTTTCGTAAAATTTATTAATATAAAGGCTATCGCTAGCCAAGAAGGTAGGAAGACTGCTATTAAATCTGATAGCATATTAAGGATTGTAAGTAAATTTAATTCTAATTGTCTAATTATCTTGCTTGTCTTTTAATTAATTTAGCATGTAAGACAACTCTTCTATTACCATTTTTACATGTAGATAAGGTTAATACTTTATCTTTTGTAGAAACAGTAGTTTTGAAATCAAATTGACTTCTTTTTAACATTTCATTTAACCATTTTTGATGTGATTCCTCGGTACCAAATTTAGATATTAAATAATAAGTTTCACTATCAATAGCATATACACTAAATACTTGCCATAATGTATTTTCAGTTGGAGTTGATAATGTTACAGTATGGTTACTAGCAGTATTATACCAGTTATTTTCAAGAATATTTCTTAAAGAACCAAACATAGTTTTATTAAGCATACTATGACCATAAATAATTGTATTATCTGATAGATTTTGCATATTATTACGATAATCTAAGAATATCCAACCAGAAGCGTTATAAGTTTTATCAAATGATTTATCTAAGTAATATTTATTATCTTTTGATTGCACTACCGGATAATTAATGTTAGTACCATTTACTTTAAGCCAAGCAACAGTATCACTATTTTTCTTCAATAATTCAGTAAAATCGACACTAGTTAATGGTAAATTAATATAGTCCCAATATGGGTCTTCTTTAGTCTCAGTTTTAGTGCCTTCAGGTTCACCTACAACATCAACAGTTTTATCAGTAGCTGGAGCTTCAACCTCTTCTTGAGGAGCCATTGTCTCTACTTTCTCAATTTGCTCATTAGTATGATTATTACTCTTATGCCAAGATAATATTCTATAACCACTATAACCTAAGCCAACTAACCCAATTAAAATGATTAAAATAATTATGGGCTTTTTTACTTTTCTTTTCATGTTCAACACCTCAATACATTATTCATTGTACTATATTTTATGACAAATTACAAGATATTATATTATTTTTTTACATGGAAAAAGTTAGGGGTTTACCCTAACTTAAATAGTTATTAGTTTAAATTATCTAAATAATTTCTTAGTTGCAGTTCCTACAACTCCTAAGCTTGAGATAGCCATAGTTACTAGGCTTCCGATAGCATCAAAAGTTTTAGGGTTTTCACTTGGTTGATCATCACCAGTACTAGGTTTAGTTTCAGGATCTTTTTCAGGATCAGTAGCAGCACCAGCTTTAACAACTACAGTACCATTTTCTTTATTAACAGTATAAGTTGAAGTTTTAGCTACTAAATCAGCGATATTTTTATCAGCATCAGGGTTTCCATGAGTTCCTGAAGTAGTACTTGTAGCAACCATACCATAATTAAATGTACCAGCTGTTACAACGCCTTTATTTTCAGCCATTGTAGTAACATATAATGCAGGTAAGTATTCATGAGTTGCATCTTCACCACTAGTGAAGTTACCACCATTGATTGTAACATCAGCGTTAGTACCTAAGTATATTGCATATCCATTAGAACCAGCAGTACCACTAGTCGCAACAAATGTACCATTATTAATAACTACTGCAGATGGGTTATTAATAGTCATTACATTTTGATCAGCAGCATCAGCAGTATATTTACCACCATTGACGTTTAATTTAGCATAATCACTAACTGAGAATACTTCAGCAGCTGTAGAAGTTGCAGTAGCATTTACATTAATAACACTTGCGTTTGCTTTGGAACTGTTGTTAGCAACTACAACTAATTGATCAGCAGTTTCATAATTACCAGCGATAGTTACATCAGCATAGCCTGAAACATCGAAGGCAACTTTAGCTGATTCAACTATTGTTGATGCATCAGTTGTAACTGTAGCCCTTCCACTACCATTTTGATCATCTACTTTAACAAAAGTATCGTTAGTTGTACTTAAAACGTAAGTAACTTTTCCACTAGTTTTAAAAGTTCCTCCACGTTGTACAGTAATAACTGAAGCAGTGCTTACACTTGTTGTAGAAACTTGGCTTCCAGTTCCACTACCGTTGATAGTCAAAGTACCACCTTTTAAAACACTTATAGCACCAGTTGCAGTAGTGATGTCTAATTCATATCCTGCTAAATTAATTGTAACAGGAACATCAATTCCATTTACACCATTGTTAGTTTTTAATGCTTTTGTAGCTAATTCTGTATCAGCTAATAAAGTAATATCAACTTTAGTGATTTTTTCAGTGGCATAACGAGCAGCTATTTCATCAGCTACATCATCTAATTCGCCATATGTTCCAGTTTCAGAACCATTTTTGCTGCCAACGATTGTAGCTTTAACATGACATGCATCTCCACTACAAGTTGTAGCGTTTGCTGTTCCCATTACGCTTAAAGCCATAACAGAAACAACCATTAAACCTAATAACTTTTTAAGATTTTTCATCTTTTTTCCTCCTTTTCGTATATAAGCTTATCATATAATTTGGTTAGTGTCAATAATCTTCATTATTTTTTTTATAAAAAATGTACAATAATTTTATTTTTTTCGACTTTTTTTGGTTAAAAATATCCATTTTTGCTAGATTTTTTTTAAAAGCCGTGTTAGAATATATCCTTTTATTGGTAAATTCTCAAATTATGCCATATATCCCCTCTTTCAATAAAAAAATATGCAACCTAAAGATATTATATGAAAAAGAAAAAAATCCGTGATTAGCGGATTTTAATTTTTTAATGGCGGAGTAGAGAGGATTTGAACCTCCGCGCCAGCATTCGCCGACCTAAATCCTTAGCAGGGATCCCTCTTCAGCCTCTTGAGTACTACTCCGTTTTGCTACTTCTTAATAATACAATAAATAAGACTTTTAGTCAAGTAAATTTTTAGCATATATTTTGGCTTTTTTTAGCATAATAATTGTAGGTGAGGCTCATGAATGGTTTAGTTAAGAGACTACAAAAGGAATTTAGGGATGTTCCAGATTTAACTATTAAGCAAATTAAGATAGGTTTTTTTAAAACTATTTATGTTATATATTTAGAAACTGTTTCTTCTAGTGATAAAGTAAATGATTATGTACTTAAGAGTTTAAGCAGTATAAGTAGTTCTAAGTTTAGATATATACCTAATTTAGATAGTATTTTACCTGGTCCCAATACTAAAAAGGTCAATAATTATGATGAAATAGAGTTTTAT
Source organism: uncultured Bacilli bacterium (assembly GCA_947632455.1). Classification (GTDB taxonomy): domain Bacteria; phylum Bacillota_I; class Bacilli_A; order RF39; family UBA660; genus Caccenecus. The sequence goes on along the minus strand of CANRPK010000016.1, from coordinate 9,540 downwards.
ATTACTAATGGGTTTACAGTAATAATTAAAGGAATGGAAATACTAGCGATTGAGACTAAAGCAGATATTAATAGAAGTGTAGGTAATCCCGATACTGAACCAGCAATAAATGGGCCCAAAGATGCTTTTACAGAGAATTATCAAATTAATTTAGGTTTAGTTAAAAGAAGAATTAAATCTAATACTTTTAAGACTAAAGAATTTATTGTAGGAAGAAAAACTAAAACTAAAGTTGGTTTATTATATTTTGATGATATTGCAAATCTAGAACTAATTAATGAAATAAAAGATAAAATTAAGAAAATTGATATTGATGGAATAGTTGATGCTTCTAGTTTAGGGCAATTAATTTGTGATGAAAACAAAGTCCACTTCCCTACTTATTTATTAACAGAAAGACCTGATAATGTAGCTAAAGCTTTATTAGAGGGAAAAATTGCAATTATGGTAGATACTTCCCCTTTTGTAATTATTATTCCGGCTTTTTTTGCTGATTTTATTAATCCGGGGGTAGATAATTATAATAAAAGTACAAATGTAAATTTTTTAAAGATAGTGCGTATTAGTTGTTTTTTCTTATCAATGATGATCCCGGCTATATATATTGCTTTAGTAAATTATAATCAGGAAACTATTCCTACACCCCTTCTAGTAAGTTTTTCTATTCAAAGAGATGGCGTACCATTTCCAGCAATAGTTGAGGCATTTATCATGCTATTTGTATGTGAAATGTTAAGAGAAAGCGATATTAGATTTCCTAATTCTTATGGAAGTGCTATTTCTATTTTAGGAGCGTTAGTTTTAGGAGATGCGGCAGTTAATGCGGGAATTGTTTCGCCAATTATGATTATTGTTATTTCTCTTACTTTTATGGCCAGTCTTATATTTACAGAAGTTGAAGTAGCAAGTGCACTTAGAACAATGCGATTTATTTTTTTAATACTAGCTATTTTTTATGGAATATTAGGTATATTATTTGGAGTATTATATTTTTTAATTAGAATAAATGATGTACATAGTTTTGGTAAACCATATTTTTATCCAATTACACCATTTGATAAAACTTATTTCTTTAAATCAGTATTAAAAAAAGAAACTAAAAAAGATAAGAAAAGAAGTAAAATGCTAACTAATAAGAATTTTACTAAATTAGGAGGTATTTAACTTGAAAAAAATTTTAATATTAATAAGCTTTATTTTTTTACTTAGTGGTTGTTGGGATTATAATGAATTAAATGATTTAGCGATTATTGCAGGCGTAGGAATTGATTTTGAAGATGATATGTATAATGTTACTTTTGAAATACTTAGTACTAAAAAAGATGGTGATACTAGTGGAGTTACTAAAGCTTATACAGTAAGTGCTAAAGGTAAGACTATTACTGAGGCATTTATGAATAATGGAAATAATATGGATAAAGTAGCTTATTATGATCATGTAGAAATTGTTTTAGTTAGTGAAGAAGTAGCGAAAAATCATTTAGATGAAGTAAGTGAATATATAATTCGGGGATCTAACTTCCGCAATGAAATATATTTAGTCGTGGCTAAAGATAGTAAAGCTATAGATGTTTTAGAGGCAACTAGCAAAGAAAAACCAGTCGCCAGTATTTTTATTAGTGATTTATTAAAACAAAGCAGTAAAACTTCTAGTGCGGGTTATTATGAGCCTTTTACTAAAACTTTAGGATATATGCTAACTGATGGTGAAGATGCAATAACTTCAATGGTAAGTGTTAGAAATAAAGAAATTGTTTTAGATGGTATGGCTTTATTTAAAGATTTTAAATTAGTAGATAGTTTAGATACAAATTTAGCATCAGTGCAAAATTTACTTAATAATTTTAAAGCTAATACAGTTTTATTTCGGAAAAGTTGTGGTAATAATAAAGAAACTGTTTTAAGTATTTATGAGGCTAAAGTAGAGATTGAACCAAATAATGATAAAGTAGTGGTAAAAGGAAGACTTAATGGCAGAATAAATGAAGATGCATGTGGTTATGATTTTAGACAAACTAAAACTTATATAGAATTAGAAAAAGAATTTGCCAAAATAATTGCTTGGGAAATGAATAAAGTAATTGAAATTGAAAAACAAAATCAAGTTAATTCTCTTAGAATTGGAAAAACATATTATAATACTAGCAGAATTAAGAATTTCTTTTTATGGACCCATCAAGATTTTGTTTATGATTTAAATTTAAAAATTAATAAAAAAGGTTTAGTATTTGAGGTGAAAGATGAAAAATAATGCCAGTATAGTATATTTTTTAACTAGAAGTTGTTTTTTAGGTTTTGGAATATCACTTTTATTTACGTATAGTGGAAAGGATTGTTATTTAGGGGCAATTTTAGGAATGCTTCTAGGGATTATAATTACTTATTTTTTTAATTATATTATTAGTTTTAAAAATGGTTCTTTAGATGAATTATATAAAAAAGATAAAAAAATAGGAATATTAGCAAGAATTATTTTAGGGATAGCTAGTTATGTAATTATTATTTATACTTTAGTTTTATATACAACCTTTACAATTAGTTTTTTACTTACTTCTACTCCCGATTTATATGTATTAATCCCCTTTTTAATCTTAGCCGTATATTTAGCTTTTAAGGGACTTAAAATAATTACTAGAGTAGCCGATTTAATGGTTCCCTTTAGTGTTCTTGCTTGCATTTTATCTTTTATTGGTTTAAGTGTTTTCTTTGTTTTACCAAATTTTTTACCTATTCTTAGTGGTAGTCCCATGGGATTTTTTAAAACAGCAATAACATTTGCAGGTGTTAGTGCTTTTCCAAACATTTTAACTATTCATTTTAAAAACGCGCAAAATAATTTTAAAATGTATATTTTAGCTACTATTTTAGTTATTTGTACAATTTTATGTATTAATGGAGTGTTTGGGGAAGCTTTAGTAAAAATATTTAGATTTCCAGAATATATGATGTTAAAACAATTAAAAATATTTAATTTTATTGAAAAAGTAGAAAATATCTTTTCTTTAGTATGGGTAGTAGATTTATTTATTACATTAACTATGGGTATATATTCAATTAAAGAGTGTTTACCTAAAAAATATAATAAAGAAGTAACTTTAGGTATTTTAATTATATCAGCGTTTATAGTAGATCGGGTATTAGGTTTTAATTATGTATTAGAACTTAGAATGTTTTATCTTTTACCAATTATATCTTTGGTAATGGTCTTTTTAATAATTATTTTATATATGTATTTAGTTAAGAAAAACTAATCATTTAAATAATTATCTATGATATAGTAAACATTAGAATATATATAGGGAGATTTAGCATTTAGAGCATATAAAAAAACTTCAATATTAAGTTTGTTAAAAGAAGATATTAAAGAATAGCTAGCTAATGAATAAATAATACCAATAAAATCATAAGAGTAATCTTTTTTAGTATTTAAAACATAATTTAGTAAACCTATTTTAAATTTATTATTTTTTATTTTACTTAGAACTTTAGAAAAAAAACTCATGACATAAATATTTTTAGAAGCATATTTATTTAATAATTTAGTTAATTTTTTAGTATTTAATCTTGGATCTTTTATTTCAATTAAAATAATTTTAGAAGTAGATAGTTTTAAGACATCTTCTAATTTTGGTAAACCTTTTTTTACTAATTCTTTGGCTTTATATTGCCATATAAATTTATTATTTACGAGGGGGCTATGATGAATAACAAATTCTTGATCTTTAGAAGTATAGATATCTAATTCAAAACCAGCATATTTAGGATTATTTAAAGCATTAATAAAGGCTGGTATAGTATTTTCTTTAATACCTTTACTAACAAGGCCACGATGGGCAATAAACATATAAACCACCTACTAGAATATATGTTTTAAATCATAAAAAAAACTCTTAATAGAGTTATCTTTGTTTGGTTTCAGATTTATCTCTTAAATAATCATCTAAAACCCCTTTAGAATATTCGGCTAAATCTAAGCCATCATTTTCAACCATAACATATTTTTGCCAATCTTTTCTTAAAGAATTTTCTAATGTTTTAAAACGAAGAATATATTCAATATTAGCAACATCTGGTTCCTTTTTACATTTTAATAGTTTAACACTATCAATTAAACTTAAATGGGTAATTTCACGTAAAGCTTGTAATCTTTCTTCAAAAGAATATTCCATATAAATCACTCCTTTTTTATAGGATAATACTTTTTTTATTAAAAGGCAAGTCTAAATATCTAAACGGATGACAATATTACTTTCAGGATAAGTTATACATGGATGAATATAATCATTGATACTAGCAGCCGTAGGCATATTACTTCCAATCATTTTTATTTTACCTTCTAAAAGAATACTACGACAATAACCACATATACCAACCCGACACATAGATGGAGCTTTAATATGAGCTTTTTCCATGGCTTCTAATAAAGTTTCATTACTTTTACATTTAGTAACAATAAAATCATTTTTTAAAATTACTTTTAAATCATATTCATTATTTTCACTTGGAGTATACTCTATATTAAAGTTTTCAAAGTGAACACTTTTTTTAGGAATATTAAAGCCAGATAAAATTTCATTCATAGCTTGATATAAAGCTTTAGGACCACACATTAAAATGGTATTAAATTCCGAAATATAGGGTTCAAGCATTTCTTTTTTTAGATGACCATTTAAGTAACCATCTTTTTTTTCACGAGTTAATGTTATGACAAATTTTACTCTTTTACTTTTTTTATTAATTAAATCTATTTCATCTTTAAAGATAATATCTTTAGCAGTTTTAACACTATAAAAAACAGTTAAATGAGTATTTGGGTAATTCTTTTCTATTTCATAAGCTAAACTCATAAAAGGAGTAATACCACTTCCACCTGCGATAGCTATAACATTTTCTTCATCACGATTAGGATCATAACCAAAATTACCAACGGGAAGCGAAATTAAAAGTTTATCCCCGACTTTGACTTCATTATTCATATAATTACTTACAAGACCATTTTCGACTTTTTTAATAGTTATTTTATATTTTTTAGAACTTATTGAAGGATCGGATGCTAGAGAATAAGCTCTAGTTACATAAGTATCATTAATATTTAATTTTAAACTAATATATTGTCCAGCTTTAAAAGGAATTAATTCAAAAGTTGTTTCCATATCTGGGGTTAAAATAAAACTTTTAGTATCGGGGGTTTCAGTAATTATTTCTTTAATTATTACATGTTGGATTTCTGGATGTTTATTAGCTAAAGTATCTATATAGGTTGGATTAGGAGTTTTTTTAGAATAACTTTTACTAATTTTTTGTCTTTCTTCTTTTAGTTTTAATATTTTATCTTCCATATTAATTCTCCTTCTTTTTTAATAATTGCTCAGTTAAATAATAACCACTATAAAAGGCATTATCGACATGTGATCCAAAAAGAGAATAGGCCCCTACAAAAGTAAAATCAGATTGCTCTTCATCAGGATATGATAAAATACGATTTATAGGATTATCATAACCTTTAGCCATATAACCATATAGGCTACCATTAACACTATTAGTGTATCTTACAAATGTAACGGGGGTTGCGACTTCTATCTCTTCAATATATTCACTAATATCTATTTTAAAAGTATTTTCAAAATTAGCAATAAGGTTTTTAGCTATCTCTTCTTTAGTTTTAGCATAATTATTGAGATTTAATGTATTAAATACTTCATCAAAATATGTTTGTTTTAAAATAAGAATAGTAGTATTTTTAGGACTAGCATTAGGATTTACTACATTTGGAACATATGCACTAAAAGTATCATGATTAAGACTAGTCATATATTTAGTATTATTTTCACTATTTAAAGTACTAAAAGAATAATATTTATAATTTTTTAAACCTAATTCGGAAGCACTACGATTTAGACCTAGGTACACGACTACTCCATTAGGAGATAGACTACGAGCATTTTCTAATTCATTTATTTCTTTAGTTCCAGGTAGTAAATTAGTATAAACATATCTTTTAGAAACATCAAAAATAAGATGTTTAGCTTTATGTTCTTGATTATCACTAGTTTTTAGCAAATAATAATTTTTTTCTTTAGTAATACTTATAACATGAGAATTAAAATATATTCGGCCTCCTAATTCTTGATAACGATTAGTTAATTTTAAAGTAAAATCTAAATTTTTATTTAAAAGGATTGTTTCTTTTTTAAAGATTAATTTATACATGAAATCAGCAAAATCAATAAAACTTAATTTATTTAGAGGGCTACCTAATTCTAACCAATAAAAGCCAAAAAGATTTATAGCATCTTCAGGTACTTTTAACGCTCTTAAGCCACTTTTAGCATCATAATCAAGATATTTATAAAAGTTAGGATATTTATCATAATTAATTTTAGAATTAGTTAGAAGTAAATTTTTAGCTTCATGAATTTCTTTAGTTATTTTCATAAACTCTTTTAGAGGAAGCATAGATCCTTCATTTAATCTTTCTAGTTCTAAAAGAAAATCATTTATTTCACCTCTTATTACTAAATTATTATTTGGTGTAGTAAGACGAATATTAAATGGAATAACTTTAGTATCTAAATCTATTTTAAACTTATTTAATAATTCTTGAAGATTTCCTACATGAACATCATCGCCATAATCATACAAAGTATAAATAGATGTATCAAATTCAAATCTCCCTCTTTTAAAGGTAGAGACTAAACCTCCTGGTAAAGAATTTTTTTCTAATATAAGAGTTTTCTTTTTATTAAAGGCTAGATTTAGGCCAGCACTTAAGCCTCCTATTCCAGCACCCACGATTAAATAATCATATATCATAAGCAATTCCTTTCTATTCTTTTTGGAAATTAAATTCAGTTACTTCAGGCATATCATAGCCATTTGCAACAATATATTCTTTATGCTTAGCTAACATTTTATCACAATATGCGGCAAGATTTTTGGCGGCAGTTGAATTTAATTGTAAATTTTTTAAAGCTAGTTTAGTTAAATTATAACGATCTATTTTATTTAATACGCGCATATCAAATGGAGTAGTAATAGCTCCCTCCTCATTATATCCACGAACATGCATATTTTGATTTGTACGATCATAGGTTAATTCATGAATTAAATTAGGATAACCATGAAAAGCAAAGATTATAGGTTTATCTTTAGTAAATAAATTATCATATTCTTCATCAGTTAAGCCATGAGGATGTTTTTTATTATTTACTAATTTCATTAAATCAATGACATTTATTACTCGAACTTTTAAATCTGGTAAATATTTCTTTAAAAGTTTTGATGTAGCAATAATTTCTAAATTAGGAGTATCACCGGCACTAGCTAAAACGATATCAACTTCTTTAGAAGTAGAACTAGCAAAGTTTAAAATGCCTATCCCCTTCGTACAATGCTCCACTGCTTCTTTAGCATTTAACCACTGGAGGGATGGATGCTTGCTCGCTACTACTACATTAACATAATTTTTGGTGCGACTAATATGATCAAAGGTAGAAATTAAAGTATTTGCATCTATAGGTAAATATATACGAATTAAGTCAGCTTTTTTAGTAACTATATGATTTAAGAGACCAGGATCTTGATGCGTATAACCATTATGGTCTTGTTGCCATACATGACTAGTTAGCAAGATATTTAAACTAGATATAGGTTTACGCCATGGAAGTTCTTTACTAATTTTTAGCCATTTAGCGTGTTGGGATATCATACTATCAATAATCCGGCTAAATGCCTCATAAGTATTAATAAAACCATGGCGACCGGTTAGTAGATAACCTTCTAGCATTCCTTCACAAGCATGCTCAGACAAATAGGAATCTATAACCGCGCCCGCATTATTTAAATATTCATCTTCAGGATTTATTTCTGCATTCCACTGACGAGATGTAGCTTCAAAGACATGATTTAGGCGATTGGATAAAGCTTCATCAGGTCCAAAGATCCGATAATTATTGGGATTTTGCTTTATTATATCTCTAATAAAGGCAGATAAAGTAAGCATATCGCTAGCTTTTATTTGACCAGGCGATGGAATATCAAGCATATAATTATGAAAATCAGGAATATTTAATTCTTTTAAAAGCAAGCCTCCATTAGCGTGGGGGTTAGCACCCATCCGATTTTTAGGGATCATTTCTTGCAAGCCTCTTTTTAGAGTGCCTTCATTATCAAAAAGTTCTTGAGGGCGATAACTTTTGAGCCAATTTTCTAAAATGCTTAAATTTGCTTCATGTTCTTGATCAACTTGAAGTGGAATTTGATGGGATCTAAAACTATTTTCAATAGCTAAATCATCAACCATTTTAGGGCCAGTCCAACCTTTAGGGGTTCTTAAAATAATCATTGGCCAAATAGGACGGGTACAATCACCAGTTTCGATGGCGTGGTTTTTAATATTTTGAATTTTGGCAACAGCTTCATCTAGGGCTAAGGCCATTTTTTCATGCATATTTTCATCTGGTTTATAATCAACATAAATTGGATCCCAGCCAAGGCCTTGGAAATACATTAAAAGTTCTTTTTTACTTATCCGAGCTAAGATGGTAGGATTAGCGATTTTATAGCCATTTAAATGTAAGATTGGCAACACTACCCCATCAGTTATGGGATTTAAAAATTTATTTAACTGCCAACTTGTGGCCAAAGGTCCAGTTTCAGCTTCACCATCACCAACAACGCACGCAGCCCAAAGATTGGGATTATCCAAGACGGCACCAAAAGCATGAGACAAACTATAGCCTAATTCCCCTCCTTCATTAATGGAGCCAGGAATTTCGGGAGCAACATGACTAGAAGTTCCACCTGGAAAGCTAAAGTTTTTAAATAATTTTTTTAAGCCTTCAGCATCATAAGTTATTTGTGGGTATACTTCACTATATGTTCCTTCTAAGTAAACATTAGAATATGCTGCACCTCCACCATGACCAGGACCGCTTATATAAATCATATTTAAAGAATATTTATTAATAATACGATTTAAGTGAGTGTATATAAAATTTTGACCGGGGGTTGTTCCCCAGTGACCTACTAACTTAGTTTTGATGTGAGCCATTTGCAGAGGTTCTTTTAACATAGGATTATCTTTAAGATATAGCTCGCAGGCAGCTAGGTAATTGGCTGCGCGGAAATAAGCATCTAATTTTTCTAATTCAGAAGTTTTTAAAACATTTGGCATAGCATCACTCTATTCTTTTTTATATTATAGCAAATGTTCATAAAAAAAACTATATTTATAAAATACTTTTTTGCAAAATTATAAATATAGTTTTTAATGGTATTTAAGTGAACTTGGAATTGGATAGATAGTTAGGTTTTTGAGGAGATATTGATTTAGGCTTAGAGCATAAATGCCCTTTTTTAGGATGCAGAGGGTCGTGGAGGTTTTTCGATGAACCACGGATAAAGTACGAGAAAGAAATTTGAGTATTAAAAAAAAGCCTATATTGTTAGGCTTTAAATTCTTATTGGTGGAGAACGTGGGATTCGAACCCGCGACCCTCTGCGTGCAGGGCAGATGCTCTAGCCAGCTGAGCTAGTTCC
>CANRPK010000015.1 GCA_947632455.1 uncultured Bacilli bacterium | reverse complement strand
ATTTCCTTCTTTAGCCAATTCTGGATTAATTTCTCTCCATTCTTTTGCTGTCATACCAAATAATGCAACATTTAATACATCAGCCTCTTCTGCATATGCACATTGTTTTTGCTTTTCAGTTAATAATGGTACAATATAATTTTTTATGGCATTTGTATGAATTAAATAATTTGTTTTAGCTAAAACTCTATTTGCATGCCATTCAATTTTCTCTTGATATGCTTCATTCTTTTTTAACCTTTCAAATTCTTTAATCAGATATAATTTAAAAGTAGGACTTAACCAACTTGCAAATTCAAATGCTATATCAGGATGAGCAAATGTTCCTATGCTATATTTTCCTCCTTTAGAATATATTCCTATGGCATTTGTCCTATCAATCCATCTTTTGGGGCTTAAAGTAAATGATGAATATCCAACTTCATTATTTTTAATTTCACGGAATTCCGTGAAATTAAAATTTTCATTATTTAATTGTTCCCATAATCCTATATAATCAAACGTTCCTTTATTGCTCATCCAATGTATTATAACATTAGCAGGATTTTCAGGATTAGAATATTTTGCTAAGTCAGTTAAAGATACATAATCGGTATCACCAATTCTTAAAATACCTATTTTATTGTTATTAACATTTATTTCTGTTTTAATTAACTCTTTATTCATATTTTTCCCCCTTAATTACTAATATCATTTTATCATAAATTATTGAATATTAAAACTCGAACTTATTAAATGTTTTAAAAAGTCCGAGTTTAGTATCAATCTAGTGCGAGTGACGTAGTAATCTACAACTTTTTGTAATGTTAATGATTTTATTGTATAAATATAGTAATCATTAGTAATCCTTTAGTGCAAATTTTCCTGCATGCATCGAAAAATATGTATTTTTATGATAAAATTATATTAGGTGATTAATAATGAACAATATAAATTTAGATAACATTAAAGTAGCAATCTTTGATTTTGATAATACATTAGCTATTCATAAAGATAAAGATTTTCTAAAACATCGTCGAGAAAGTGAAGATAATTTTTTGAATTATTATTTAAAAGCATATTTAAATCCAAACTCTTTCTATGAAGATATTGAGCCATGTACTAAATCAGATAAATTATATAAATTAATTACTGCTTTAAAAAATAAAGGTGTTAAATTATATTGTTTATCTGGAATGAGATTTTCATTTCATTTAAAAGCAAAGCAAAACTTTGTTAATAAATATTATGGTGATGATATAGAGGTTATTTCAGCTAAAAATCAAGAAACTAAAGTAGATGCTGTAAAAATTATTAGTCGTATTCATAATTGCAGTATGAATGAGATATTGTTTGTTGATGATGTAGAAGAAAATATTATCAGATTAAAAGATATCGGTGTTCATTCTTTATTGCCAGATGAAGTTGAATCACTATTAAATAGTATGGAATAAAAGCAAAAATGTTATAGAAAAAGATTATAAAAATTAGTTTAAATTATTTTTTGATATTTTGTCTTTGACAAAATAATTAACCCCCTAGGTATTTTGACAAGTGTATCAAAATACTTTATTGAAAAGCAATAAAATTAATTAATGTTCGATTGTTTTATAATATCAGTTATAGTATAATATTTGTAGGAACATTTGATGTGAGTGTCTGCCTCCAATCTTGAGAAAGAAAGGAGGGATACAATGAAAAAAAGAACTTTTATTGTAAAAGTCCTTCGGCTTGTTGCTATCATTTTATTACTCCTTACCTTATTGGTAATAGCAATAAAAATATGACACTCAATCAGCATTGATAGAGTGTCAAATCTAAATTCTTAGAGGCGACATTCACTTGCGACTCAAATGTTCCTCTTTTTTATTTTATGCAAGTTTCCTTGACATATTCATCATAACATAAAAAAGAACTTTTTGCAAGTTCTCTATATAAAAGTTCGAAAAAGTTCGAACAGAAACGTCACTGGTGCTGAAAACAAGAATCGAACTTGCGACCTACGCATTACGAGTGCGTTGCTCTACCGACTGAGCTATTTCAGCAACAAATAAATTATAACACATAAACCCAAAAGAAAAAATACTTTATTAAAGTATTATTCCATCATCATCCGCATTTTTTCTAACCCCTTCTTTTCATATCTTGAAACCATAACTTGTGTTAAATTAAGCTTTTTTGCTACTTCCATTTGAGTTAGATCTTCATAGTACCTAGATTTTATGATTTCTTTTTCACAATCAGATAAAACCTTAAAACTATCATCCAAAGCTATTCTTAAATCTACATCCACTTCTCTTTCATTACCAATAACTTCATGTAAATTTACATCATTATCTTCCGCATCCAAACTCATAATAGCTTGCGCACTAATCATCGCATCACATACTACATTTACATCTAATTCTAAAAATAAAGCTACTTCTTCATTAGAAGGTATTCTTCCCATCTTTTGAGCTAAATTATATCTGGTTTTCTCTACTAATTTATATATTTTTAGTAAATCTTTACTTATTTTAATATTCCGAGAAGCCCTAGCTAAATTATACATTTCCCCATAAATATAATAATAAGCATAAGTACTAAAACTAGTTTGATCTTTAGCTTTATAATTTTGCGCAGCTTTAATTAACCCAATTACTCCAACCTGAATTAAATCTTCTTTTTCTACATTGTAAAATTTGCTAGCAATTTTTTTAATTAATCCCATATGTAATTCTACTAATTCTTTTGTTGTCATTATATATTAATTAACCTGTTTGCTGCAAGTTCATTAGAAGCCACACTAATTCTTAATCTTTTCATTTTCATTCTAAGTTCATCACTTACTTCACATAAGCAAATTTTACCTTTATTAGTTCTAATCGCACATTTCGTATTTAATAAAGCATCTAATCCCGCTTCATCAATATCTTTAAGTTCAAATAAATTAAATACTAAATATTTAATTTTATGCTTTAAAACTGTAGGTACAATATAATTATTAACTTTATAACATACCTTTCTTTCTAATATTCCTTTAAGTCTTACATATAATATACCTTTTTCGTACTCCATTTCCACTTTTAACATAATATCACCTTTGCTACTTTAATATAGAGCAATTTAAAAATTTTTTAAACACGTTCGACAAAGGTTATCAAAGTTTACCATTTTTCGCTTGTGTAAAACTGTAAAGAAACTTTAAAGCATAAAAAAAAGCACTAAGTGCTTATTTAACAAATGGTATTAAAGCCATAAATCTTGCATATTTAACTTGTTGAGCAATATGTCTTTGATGTTTAGCACATGCCCCAGTCATACGTCTTGGCATGATTTTTCCTCTATCATTAATATATTTATTAATAATCATAACATCTTTATAATCTACGCTTTTTCCAGCACACATTTGACATATTTTTTTCTTTTTACGATAAAATTCTGCCATCTATAATCCTCCTTTTAAAATGGTAAGTCATCATCACTTAAAGTAATTTCATCCCCAAAGTCTTTAAATGGATCTTCTGATATATCAGTCGTAGGCATACTTTGAACATCTGGTGTATATGTTGGCTCGGCTGGAGCTTGATATCCCCCACTTTGTTCATTTGCACTACTATCTGGTACTCCATTACTATCTTTAGTTCCTAGAAAAGTAATATTATCACACATAACTTCAGTTACATAACGTTTAGAACCATCTTGTGCTTGATAATTTCTTGTTTGGATTCTACCCTCTATGGCAATTTGACTTCCTTTATGACAATACCTAGCTAAATTTTCAGCTTGTCTTCTCCAAACTACACAATTAATAAAGTCTGTTTCTTGACTTCCCCCTTGAGGTGTAAAAGGTCTTGAAACAGCAATAGAAAAAGTCGCTACACTTAAATTAGATGGTGTAGTTCTAAGTTCTGGATCTCTAGCTAGTCTTCCAATCAAAATTACTTTATTCATTTTCTACTCCTCATCTAATTTAATAATTAAATGTCTTAAAATAGCTTCAGAAATTTGGGCTTTACGATCAAATTCTCCAATAACATCTTTATTAGCTTCTACTTTTAAAACTACATAAAAACCATTAAGTTCTTTTTTAATCGGATAAGCTAATTTTCTTTCACCCATTTCTTTTGTTTCCACTACTTTACCTTTACCATCAGTAATAACTTTTTTCATATTATCGATAGTATCTTTAATTTTTTCTTCACCATCAGTAGTTTTAACAATAAACATGATTTCGTAATTATTCATATTTCCACCTCCTTATGGTCTATTGGCTTATAGTCCCGCTATAAGCAAGGAGTAATTTAATACTCGGGTATATTATATCTTAAAAAAAGTATTTTGTAAATAATAAATTACTCATAAAAATTTATGCATCAAACTCCTATAATATATAAAAAAAGCAAGTCTAAACTTGCTTAATCAATATTAATTATTTTTTTAGAGATATCTTCTTGTTTTTTAGGAGCAATAACTTTTAATGTACCATCTTTAAATTCTGCTTTTATAGCTTCTTCTTCAATATCTCCTAAATAGAATGAACGTGATACTTTTCCGTAAAATCTTTCTCTTCTAATGTACTTCTTACTGTCTTTTTCTTCTGTACTTCCTTTTTTCTCAGCACTTATTGTAAGAGTACCTTTATTATATTCTAACACTATATCATCTTTTGTAAATCCAGGCATATCTAATTCTAAATTATATGCCCCATCTTCCTCATAAATATCACATTTCATTTTAACAGGTTCACTGTCTAAGAAACTATCGAACATATCATCTAAAAACATTTTTCTTGGTAACATTACCAATCATCTTCCTTTCATATTTTCATTATATCTCTCTTATTAGCACTTGTCAATAGTAAGTGCTAAAATTATTCTAAAAAAAATACTTAGTGTAAACTAAATATTTTCTTTAATAAGCTTCATAATATCTTTAGCTCGAGAATATAACATAATTAATTCACATAGCTCTAAAATACTAGCTAAAACAATAAATATACCAGCCGCTTCAACTATTTCTACATAAGCCATTGGATTAATCGCGATAAATACTCCAAATATTAAAATTAAAATACTTACTACTAAAATTAATTTCCAACCATCAAAACCATATTTCTTTAATTTAAAGGCTGTAACTACTCTAAATAACGCAGATACAATTAAATAAATACCTAAGAATAAAGTTAAGAATTTTGCAATTTTAAACGGATCTGCTATTGTTAAGATACCTAAAATAATTGTTAAAATACCAAGTACTATATCCCAAGTAAAAAGTGGTGTTTCTCCTCTAAGTAAAAATTCATAAATATTAAATATTCCAAATAATATGAAAACAATTCCTAGTACTATTCCCGCTGTATGTATAGCCATATATGGATTAAAATACAAAACTACCCCTAAAACTAAAAACAATATTTCTAAAATTATATTTCCAAGCATTACTTTATCAAAACTAAATTTAATTTTATCCAATAATGTTTCATTTTTCTTTTTCTTTGTCATAATTTCCTCCTAATCAATATTATACTATATTTTATTTTCTAGTCAATCCAAACTATAGACAAAATTACGATAATATGGTATAATATCATCCAATTTTGAAAGGGGTGTTAAAATGCACATAAAAGAATTAACTATGGCTGAATTTGATGCTTTTGCTTCTCTTCATTCCCTAGGCTCATACCATCAAAGTTCTGATTATGCTTTATTTATGGCTGAAAATGGCTATGATTATGATTTAATTGGCTATGTAGATGAATTAGGTATTATAAAAGCCGCGGCTTTAATATTAATTAAAAAATTAAATTTTCATTATAAATATGGTTATTCCCCTAAAGGTTTCTTAATAGATTATTTTAATCAAAATTTATTAAAATCTTTTACTGAAACCCTAAAAAAATATTATGAAAAAAAATTAGTTTTTATCAAAATTAACCCTGAATTAGCTATAGGAGAAGTAAATAAAAAATCTAAACTAGTTAATTATAATCAAAATATAGTTATTAGATCTAATTTAAAAGATTTAGGTTATATTAAATTAAAAGATAATATCTATTTTGAATCTTTAATTCCCCGTTATAATGGCATTATTAATTTAAAAGAATATAATTTTAATGATTTATCTAAAAATACTAAAAATAAAATTCGTAAAGCTAGTAAAAAAGGTTTAGTATTTGAAAAAAAGGAACGTAAAGATTTAGATACTTTATATGAATTTGTTAAAAGAAAAAAAGATATAACTAACTATTATTATAAAAATTATTATAATGTTTTCAGTCGTAAAGATGCTTGTGATTTATTTCTAGTTAAAATAGATTATGAAAAATATCTTTTAAATAGTAAAGAGTTATATGATCAAGAATTAATTAAAAATAATGAACTTTCTGAAAAATTAATCAATAATAATGATACTTTAATAATTAATGAAAAAATGAATTCTGATCGTACTTTATTATCTTATAAAAATGATATTGAAATTGCTACTAAAGGCCTAAGAGAAAAAAAAGAAGTATACATTGCTGGAGCTTTAACAATTAAATATAAAAATCGTGTAAATATCATCATAAGTGGTATTGATCCTAAATATCGTAATTTTAATGCTAATTATTATCTTCATTATCGTTTAATAGAATTTTATAAAACCAATTATAAATACTTAGATTTAAATGGTTTAACTGGTGATTTTAATCCAACTAATCCCTATAAAGGCTTAAATGATTTTAAAATTGGATTTAATCCTAATATCTATGAATTTATTGGTGAATTTGATTTAATTTTAAATAATAAAATATATCATCAATTAAATAAAAATGGTACTTTAGCAAAAGTATTTAATCACTAAAAAAGGAGACTATGTCCCCTTTTTCTTATTTCTTTTATCAACAGTTTTTACTGATGGTTCTACATAATAATTATCACTTTTATTTTCTTTAATTAATCTTCTTTTAAGTTCTTTTTTTCTTTCTTCTTCCCTCTTAGCTTTTTCTGGATCCACTTTCTTATTTGACATATCACTTGTAGTTTTTTTAATATTAGAAAGTGTAACTATTCTTAATATATCTTTAATAATTATTATTAAAGCCGGTAATAAAATACATAATAACCAACCCAATCTTGAAGCTAAGAAAAATTGTAATCTTCCTAATTGTGGAATTTTTAATACAACTTTACCAATAACGTTATTATATTTAGCACAAGCTTGATCTTCAACTTTATTGTAATCTCCTTTAGTCTTATAACAAACATTACCATCTTCATCTTTTATTACTTCTTTTACCCGGTGTGTAATAGTTGTTCCTGGAGATATTAAACTAGTTGAAATAAAGGTAATTACATCCCCTTCTTTAATATCATAAGGATCTTTAACTTTAATATTTATTATCGCATCATAAACATTAATATTTGGTGTCATAGATGGACTAACAATCGTATAAATAGAAAAATATGGCTCATAACCAGGACCTTTTTTAGCATATATTCTAGTTGCAATATAATAATAAATTAAAAAAGCCGCAGCCATTAATAGTAATACAAATAGGGCCCAAGAAATAATCTTACTAATAATTTTAGTAATATTCATAAAACTGCTTTTTTTATTATTCATAGGAACCCCTCCTATTCTAAAATTATTATAGCCTATTATTTTTTAAAATACAAGATAATTTATATTTTTTCCATTAAAAAAAGAATATATTTCTATATTCTTTATTGTACTATTGAAACAACTTCAATTTCTACTTTAGCTGAATATCTAACACCTTGATCTTCATTTTGTTCCCTATTAGTTTCTACAAATTCATACTCTAATATAAATTCTGCTTTTTCATCTGCAGCTATTATTAAATCTTCTGTAATAGTCTCTCTATCAGTAGTTTTTGGAGCTACAGTACTAGAAACAATAACATCTCCATCTTTTCTTAAAACATATTTAAAATTACGAGATTTAAAGGTATTAGTTACATCTATTAAATTAATTCTATAAACAACAGATTTAGGTACATTATTAGTTAAAGTAAATGTTTGTCTACCATGCCAACCAGGCTCAATATTTTCAACATTTATACCTTTAGTATATGTTACTAAAAGTGTAGTATCACTAGGCTCTATTTCAGTCTTGCCTTCACCATCATCACCAACTGAAGATCCATCTCCAACTTTAACAGTTATCTTATATGTCTTAGTAGTGCCATCTTCAGCGGTAACAACAACATTTAATACTGTACCATTTGATACATTAAATGATCCAAGACCACTTACTTTAGATTTAGGATTATTTGCTGTAGCACTAACATTAACTGATTTAACATCTTTACCAACTGTAATTGTATAACTTGTTACATTAGGACTAAACTTTGGCGTTAAAATATAATTACCAACACTTAAATCTTTTAAGTTAGCATCATTACTAATTTCACCATCACAATTAACATTACACTTACCATCACCAGTTGTATCCACATTTGTATCAGGAACTCCGTCTCCATCTGTATCACAGTTTAAAGTACAAGTTCCACTTCCAGTTGTATCACAGTTAACATCACATTTGCCATCGCCAGTTTTATCAATGTTAGTATCAGGAATTCCATCACCAGTTGTATCCACATTCGTATCAGGCTCTCCATCACCATTTATATCACAGTTTAATTCACATTTACCTGTACCATTATCAACATTTAAATCAGGTTTTCCATCTCCAGTAGTATCTACATTTGTATCTGGAATTTTATCTCCATCAATATCACAGTTAACATCACACTTACCATCTTTATTAGTATCACAGTTAAGGTCACATGAACCATCACCATCACTATCAATGTTAGTATCAGGAATACCATTTCCAGTTGTATCACAGTTTACATCACATTTACCATCACCATCTGTATCTTGATTAGTAACGTTCTTATCAGGTTTTCCATCTCCATCTGTATCCACATTTGTATCTGGCTTTCCATTTCCACTGGAATCAATATTGATATCAGGAACTCCATCTCCATCTTTATCAACATTTACATCAGGTTTACCATTTCCACTTAAATCAACATTTACATCAGGAAGTCCATCTCCATCTGTATCACAGTTTAAATCACATTTACCATCATTATTCGTATCTTGATTAGTAACGTTCTTGTCAGGCTTTCCATCTCCATCTGTATCAATATCAAATTGTGGAATTTGATTACCATGATAATCTAAATTAGTATCAGGAATACCATCACCATCAGTATCACAATTTACATCACATTTACCATCATTATTCGTATCTACATTTACATTAGGTGTACCATTTCCACTAGTATCACAATTTAATTTACATTTACCAGTTTCTTCATCAACTATGTTATTATCAGGTTTTCCATCTCCATTAGTATCACAGTTCTTATCACATACACCATCTTTGTTAGTATCACAGTTTAAATCACAAGTACCAGAACCAGTAATATCTACATTTTTATCCGGAATACCATCACCATTAGTATCACAGTTTAAATCACATACACCATCACCATCAGTATCTTGATTAGTAACGTTTTTATCAGGTTTTCCATCTCCTGTAGTATCTACATTTACATTTGGATCTTTATCTCTGTTAACATCTAAATTTAAATCAGGTTTTCCATCTCCATCAGTATCAACGTTTACATCAGGTTTCTTATCTCCATCAAAATCAACATTTAAATCTGGAATACCATCTTTATTAGTATCACAGTTTACATCACATACACCATCACCATTTGTATCAAGATTTACATCTTTATCAAAAGTTCCGTCATCTTTACTACAATTAAAATCACATTTACCATCATTATCATAATCAAGACCTTTATCTGGAATATTATCTCCATCATCATCAACATTTAAATCAGGTTTTCCATTTCCCGTAGTATCAATATTTATATCAGGTTTTCTATCTCCATCAACATCAACGTTTAAATCAGGCTTTCCATCTCCAGTAGTATCTACATTTAGATCAGGCTTTCCATCTCCAGTAGTATCTACATTTAGATCAGGTTTTCTATCTCCATTAACATCAACGTTTAAATCAGGCTTTCCATCTCCACTAGTATCAAGATTTATATCTGGTTTATTATCTCCATTAATATCACAATTAATATGACAAGTATTAGAATTGTCAAAATCAAGATTTATATCCGGAATACCATCACCATCAGTATCACAGTTGTAATCACAAACACCATCACCATTTGTATCTTTGCCAACTACATTAGTATCAGGTTTTCTGTCTCCATCTGTATCGATATTAAAATGAGCTTTGCCATCTCCCTTATAATCAAGATTTATATCAGGCTTTCCATCTCCATCAGTATCGATGTTAATATCCGGAATACCATCTCCATCAATATCACAATTTAAATCACATTTGCCATCTTTGTTAATATCACAGTTTACAGTACAAAACTTTCCTACATTAGAATAAGCAAAAAATAACCCTAATAATGTAACAATAATAATCAATATACATAAAATAATAATTATTATCGTTTTCTTTCTATCTTCTTCTTTTTCCTTTTCCAATAAAGCGTATTGTTCTTGTAAATTATTTTCTTCCATAACTATACACTCCCTACTATCAAAAAGTATAACATAATCTTTAATTATTCGCAATATCAAAAAAGTAAGTTTTTAACTTACTTCTATTTATGTAACTGAACATCTATAGTTCCAATAAATTCAAAGTTGCCTTCATGATTTTGATTTTTTCCATTATCCGGATAAGAAATCGTTAATGTATAAGTACATTTTTCAGCTTTACCTTCTTTAGCTTCATGTGTAACCTGAAATGGTCCAACTTTTCCAGTAACATTAGTTAAAGTTCCAGATTGATCTAGTACACTTTCACCTTTACTATTTACACCTTTTAAAGTATATTTTAAATCATTATTTGTATCAGTAAAAGTATTTTTACTAATATTAATTAAAACATCATACATTGCTACTTGTTGATTACCATAAGGTTCAACATTTACACTAAATTCTTTTTTTACATCTCTCATTCCAGGATAAGCATTATTAATGTTTATTGATGCGCTATCTCCTGCATCATAAGTAATCTTTAAAAATTTAGCTGTCTGAACTGTAACTCCATTCTCTAATCCTTCAGTAGTAGTTTTAACTCCCGCTGTAAAATAAGCAAATGAATATCCAATACATGCCACTAACGCACATAAAATAGTTCCCAAAAGAATATTCCTCTTCTGTTCCTTTAAATCAAATTTCATACGCAAGCCTCCATAGCTTAAATATAATATATCAAAAAATTACCAATTTTTCAACATAATTTCCTTTTAATCTACAAAAATTTTACCTATGTAATATATTTATATATTACATACTACTTACTTAATATATCATCAAACATTTTATCAACATTATTATAACTTTTAGATTGTATCTTACCATTTAAAATACCTTCCCCTTCTTGTAATGCTTCTGATAATTCTCTATTAGGTCTTTTTGCACTAACATTAAAAGGTATTGCCCATTCATCAATCGATTTTCTTAAAAACATATTTATTGCTGTAGTCATATTTAAACCCAATTCTTCAAATAAAAGATTAGCTTTATCTTTAATATCTGAAGGTACATTTACATTAATAGTAGACATAATTTTATCCTCCATAATAATATTATCACATTGCAATGATATCATCAACTAATTATGAATATGATATAGCTATATCATATTCATATATAAAGGAAAAATACAGTTTTATTAACAGTAATCGCTGTGGCAACTCTTTTAGTTGCAGTCGTTGGTGCAACTTTCGCATATTTCACTGCTACCGCAACCGGTGGAGATAAAGGCGGAAGTGAAGTAAGTGTTGGTACTGCTAAGGTAAGTAATGTAAATGTTACCGCTTCACCTGAAAGCATAACTAACTTTGAAACTATTTATCCTGGTGTTTGGTTAGCTGCTGGTGTTGGAGTAAAAGCTGAATATGAAGGTGACCATGATAATGATTATAAAGTTACTTATACTCTAAATGGTTCTATTGATTTATCAGCGCTTAAACAAAAAAATTCTACTTCTTCATTTACTTATAATATTTATAAAGTGACTGGAGATGCTGTTACCGAACCTGTAACTGATTGCGCTGTGAGTACTTCAGGTACATCTGGTTTAGAAATGTCAGTAAATAGTTGTGCTCTTGACACTAACCTTAAAGATACAAATAAATTATTTGAAACTGATCAAACACTTGATATCACTACCGATTCTGATGGTAAATTTGAGATAACAAAAGAAGGATTAGAACTTGATGTTGAAGAGATTGGAGCTGCAGGTGTTCATTATTATTTAATACTTAAATATGCTAATGATCCTGGTTCAAATCAAGCTACGACTGATCAAGGAAAAGATATTAAGCTTCAATTATCTGGAGTAACCGGAACAAAAGTTAGTCTTAAATCCTAATAGAAACTATCGATAGATAGTTTTTTATTTTAGCATAAAATGCTAAAATTTTTTCCTGGCCCAATATAATATGGATAAAAAATTAAAAAGGAAAATATATTCTCCTTTTTAATTTTTTATCCACCTAATATATAGCATACTTATTATTTTGTCAAACAAAAAAATCTATCGAATGATAGATTTAAAATATTATCCAACTGCTTCTTCAGTTTTAGTGCCTTCGATAGCATCTATACTTACAATAATATTTTTTCCTTGGTCTTCATTTTGAGGTGACTCAACATTTTTATATTGATATACAATATAATAGTATACTTCATCAGCCCCAGTAGTTACTTTTTGGTCAGTAATCTCAATAGTTTCACTTCCTGATCCAGCTGATAATGTACCACTTCCGACTTCTGTAGTAATTGTTTCATCAGTTTTACAACTTTGAGAATATTTAACAGTTACACCATCACTTACAGGTGTCACAGGATCACAACTAACTACTTGCTTATCTGAAAGAGCAGTTTTCTCTGCTTTAGTAACTTTATATGCTGTCCAAGTAACATCTTGTGCTAAAGTACTAGCCGCAGGTTCATGATCAGTAGTTTTAACTTCAATTTTTCCAGTTATTTTGAAAGTGACATCATAATTTTTTCCACTTCCACTGGCACCATCGATGCTTGCACTTACAGAAGTTCCAACATAATTCATAGTGCCTGGATATATTGGTTTGTTATTACTTTGTTCCATTGCAGTTGCATTTAACTTAATATTATCAACCTTAGCAGTTTGTATAGTAGCACTTCCTTTTCCTTCTTCAGGATTAGTACTAGTAGCAGTGAAATATGCGAAAGTTGCACCAACGACTGCAACTATAATGTATACCACTTAACAAGTGGTATACATATTGAAAAATAAAAAAACAAAAATTTGAAAAAGAAGAAAAAATGTTATAGATAAATAAAATTTAAAAGTACAACCAGTTATCCTTTTAAATTTTATTTATCTAGTATATATACTTTACTTTTATTAGTCAAGAAAATATTGTTTTTTGACTTTTTTAATATTTTTTACTTTTTAATATGTATTAATATTGTGGTTATTATGTAGTAAATATGTAGTATATAAATTGATATATAGTAGTTTATATGTTAAAATTTAACTATTAAAAAGTGAGGTATAAATAAATATGAAATCTTTAACAAGCGTAATAAATGTTCAAGTTGATGCCAAAGATAAAGAGGAAGCAACAAGAATATTAAAAGATTTAGGCTTAAATATGACTACATTTATTAATATTGCTATCAAACAAGTAATTAAAAAAGATGGAATTCCTTTTAAAGTAAGTAATTATAAACCTACTAAAAGAATGGTAGAAGCAATGGAAGAATTAGAAGATATTGAAAATGGCAAAAAAGAACTAAAAGATTATAATAATATGTCTGATTTAATTAAAGCTTTAAATGAAGATTAAATATGAAATATAAATATTTAATTTTTTTGAGTTCTTAAGTAAGATATAAAAAATTAAAAATCAACATAAAGATTTAAATAAATTATATAAAGTGATTGAAACTTTAGTAAAAAAAATAATAAAAAACCTAAAATATATTTTGTATAATTTATATATTGAATATTTCAAAAATATAGAGAAATATTTGTAACAAAAAAATTAATAAAATTTGCATATGGTATATATTTGATTAATAAGATTTTTATATATGATAAAAATTATAAATTTTAATATTATTAAAATTTATTATGATAAAAAAATTATGGAATAATATTAAAAGAAGCAGATAGAAATTAATAACTATCTACTTTTTTTATTTAACTAAATATTATAAAAAAATATTTTTTATCAAAAAAACTATCACTCAGGATAGTTTCATTCAATTTTAAATTATAATTATGAAGCAACTTTAACACTATTGCTTGTAACATCAGTTATAGCAGCTGTAACAGTTTTAGTGCCTCCAGCATCAGCACTTTGATCAGTTTCAGGTTTACTTTCATAAGTATAAACTAAGTAAAAATACTCAGTCGCAGCACCAGTTTTTATAGTTCCAGTATATGTAACAGTCTCAGCATCACTTGAACCAACTTCAATACTTCCACTAGCAGCTTCAACAGCAGTATCTCCGGTTAACTTCGTATCTAAAGTACAAGTTTGTGAAAATTTATTTTCTCCTCCATCAGAAACTGGAGTACAAGTAACTGGTGTCTTAACTTCTTCAGTTACTTTATATAATTTCCAATCAATTTTACCTTGAGAGAAAGCAGCACTAGGAGTTACAGAACCTGTTAATGTATAATTTACCTCATATGTAGCTTCGCTGTTAGATCCTTCTTCCTCTACACTAGCAGATACACTAGTTCCAATATAATTAGAAGTACCAGGCCAAATAGCCTCTTTAGATCCTTCAATAGCAGAAGCACTTAGTTTAACTTGTGCAACTTTTGCAGTAGTAGCAGCGGCTGTTCCAGCACTATTATCGTCATTAGTACTAGTAGCAGTGAAATATGCGAAAGTTGCACCAACGACTGCAACTAAAAGAGTTGCCACAGCGATTACTGTTAATAAAACTGTATTTTTCCTTTCCATTTGAAATACCTCCTTTACTATAAAAAATCATATCAAATAATTTTTATTATTGCAACCCTTTTTTACATATTTTTCAAAAAAATTTACTATAAATTTATCAAAGAACTAGTTTTAAGTGTCAAAGAAACCCTTTGTCGTTCTTTATCGACATCTAAAACATAAGCCTTAACAATGTCTCCAACACTCAAAACATCACTAGGGTGTTTTATATAATCATCACTAATTTGGGAAATATGTACTAGAGCATCATCATGTAAACCTACATCAATAAATGCTCCAAAATCAATGACATTTCTTACTACCCCTTCTAATTCCATCCCTACTTTTAAATCATCAATAGTTAAAACATCACTTCTTAAAACTGGCGCAGCTATCTCATCTCTTGGATCTCTAAGGGGAAAAGTTAAACTTTTAATAATATCTGTAACGGTATATACATCACTATTTACTTCATTACTTAAACTAGTAACATCAATATTATTTAAAACTTTTTTTATTTTATCCGTTCCCATATCATCTTTAGTTAAATTATATTTATTTAAAATATTTAAAGCAATATTATAACTTTCGGGATGAATAGCCGTTTTATCAAAATAATCATAAGCATCTGGAATTCTTAAAAAACCTATTGCTTGTTCATAAACTTTTGGTGAAAAAACTTTTTTTAATTCTTCTCTATTTTTTATTTTTCCCACTTTTCTTTTATAATCAATTAATTTTTGAGCCATTTTTTTATTTAAACCAGATATATAGCTTAATAATTCTAAAGAAGCTGTATTAACATTTACTCCTACACTATTAACCGCTGTTTCTACTACAAAAGTAAGTTCTTTTTCTAACTTTTTTTCTGTTACATCATGTTGATACATCCCCACTCCAATACTTTTAGGATCAATTTTTACTAATTCACTTAAAGGATCTATTAATCTTCTGGCAATCGAAACCGCACTTCTTTGTTCTACATGTAAATCTGGAAATTCTTCTTGAGCTAATTTAGAAGCCGAATAAACACTAGCTCCTGCTTCATTTACAATTATATAATTAACTTGTTTTTTAGCTTCTTTTATTGTACTTGCAATAAATGCTTCACTTTCTCTTGAAGCTGTACCATTACCTATAGCAATAATATCAATATCATATTTATCAATTAAAGCTAATATTTTTTGTTTTTCTTCATTTATTTTATTTACCGATGTATGAGGATTTACTAAATCAATATGTAATAAATCTCCTACTTCATTTACCACGGCAAGTTTACAACCAGTTCTAAATGCGGGATCAAACCCTAAAACTTTTTTATCTTTAATTGGTGGTTGAAGTAAAATATTATGTAAATTTTTACTAAAATTTACAATCGCGGCATCTTCAGCTTTTTCAGTTAAAGATGTTCTAACTTCTCTTTCAATGCTTGGTATTATCAATCTTTTTAAAGCATCATTTATTGCTAGTTCTAATAATTTAGCTGTAGGATAATCTATTTTATGAATTAATTTATTTTTAAGATAATTCTGTATATAATCTTTATTTACTTCAATATTAACATTTAATATATCTTCTTTTTCTCCTCTATTTATAGCTAGTATTCTATGAGGTTTAATATATTCAACTTTTTCATTATAATCATAATACATTTCATATATTTTATTATTATCTTCTTTATTTTTCTTTTTATTAACTTTTAATATTCCATATTTTTCCATATTATTACGTATATATTTTCTAAAACTTGCATTATCACTTATATTCTCTGCGACTATATATAAAGCTTGTTCTATAGCCATATCTATATTTTTAACTTTATCATTAATAAATTTAGAAGCAATCATATATATATTTTTATTTTCATTTAATATTTCTTTAGCAAGTGGTTCTAAACCTAATTTTATAGCTTCCGTTGCTTTAGTTTTTTTCTTTTCCTTAAAAGGTCGATATAGATCTTCTACCTCTACTAATTTAGTTGCGTCTTTTATTTTCTTTTCTAAATCTTCAGTTAATAAACCCTTTTCCTCTATTAATCTAATAACATCTAATTTCCTTTTTTCTAAATTTACTTGATAAGTATATACTTCATTTATTTTACTTATTTGATTTTCATCTAATGAACCCGTTGCTTCTTTTCGATATCTGGCAATAAATGGAATAGTCGCGCCATTTTCTAATAAATTAAGTGTATTTTTTACTTGTATTTCTTTTATATTAAGTTCTAAACTTATATTTTTAATAATTTCTTCATTCATGATAATCTCCCTTTTTTAATTATAACAATTAAGTAATTAAAAAAAAAGTAGAATTATCTACTTTCTAATAACTTAAATTTTTTAATCGCATATACTTCTGATATTAAACTTATAAACATTATTCCTAAATCTAATGGTAATTCATCACCTGTTTTTGGTCCCTCATTAATAGTTTCATCTTTTTTATATTCTTCATAAGTTTCTTCATTCCATATTACATTATCAGTATCTTTAGCTGTAAGTACTACTCCTTCTGGATTAATTATTAAAGTCACCGTTTGATCATAAGTATTATCATTATTCCAATCAAACTTCCAAGTATATTTTATATTTGTTCCTGTACTAGCCGCTTTAGTTAAAATATCTTTTGTAACCGCTCCAAAAACATTTATATAATGTTCATCACTTGCTTGATCACTTTTAAAACTATCTTGGTTATTCCAAAATGATTTTTTAGTATCATCTGACCCATTTATATAAGTAGCGTTTCTTAAAGTATCTATAGCTACATCCTTAGGTGCCACGACTTTAACTCCAACCCATGCTGCATCAATAGTTCTACCAATATCACGATCTGCACCAACCATTTTTAATTGGGCTGCATCATACGTAATTGTTACATTACTTGTTCCATTTCCCACAATTTTAGGAGTACCACCCTTAAAAGAATCATTATTATTTAATACTGCCACATTTTCATAAGCTAAGGCATAAACTTGAGGAACCATCACCATTAAAAATAATGTTAATATCAAAAATAACTTCTTCATTTTTATCCTCCTTTTCTTGAGATACCATTTATCTCTGTTTATAGTATGTAAATAATTGGCATAATATATACCTAAAAATATATTTTTTGTCGAATTTTTTACTTATATACGCTATAATTATAATAAGGGATTAAATAAAACTTCACACTAAAAAGAGGATTAATTAAACCTCACCCCTCTTATATTTTCTTAATTTAAGAAAACCAGTTTAATTCCTAGAATTATATTCTAAATATATGATAATGACGTTTAAAGAAATTATTTCTTTTAAACTACTTGCATTATCTTTTTTTTCTGTTTATAATAAAACCCATTAGGGGGAAAAATTATGTTACATCCAGAATTTATGATTTTTAGCTTATTAGATTTATATGTTACTATAAGTAATGAAGATAGAATAAATATTGTTAATTTAAAAGAAGCTTTTGAATTATTAACTTTAAAATTTATTATGATGGAAGATATTACCTTAAATTTTAATTTTGATTTAATTTTATATAATTTATGTGAAAAATATAGTAATTGCTTAACTATGGATGATGAAGATTTAGTAATTAATGATTTAGAGGAACTTTTTACCGAATTAACTCAAGATATTAACATGGATGATTTAGATTTTACTATTGATGAATATATTCATAATGTTAATATTTATAATGCCTTAGGCTTAAGTATTCCCATAGATGAAAATAAAGAATACTTTAACTATTGTAATTTAATTATGCAAATATATTTAAAAATTGCTAGAAAAGAATATGAAGGAAATACTAAATTAATTCCCTTTCTTACTATTTATTTGCAAGATACTATAACTAAATTTAATAACGCCTTAAATGAATTTGATAGTGATATGTTATTAAAATTAAAAATGTGTTTAGCTAACGCTAATACTTGTTTATTAGATAGTGATGGTTATTTTACTAATTCGGGATGGAATATTGCTCTATTTTCTGAAAATCCTACCCAAATGCAAAAATTAAAATATGAACGCTTAGAATATGCATCTAGTCTTTTAGATTATCGCTTTTCTATGGATGAATTAATGGAAGATGATGAAGAACCAATAAATGTTAGTTATACTAGTGAAATGTCTATCTTTTTAACTTATTATCTAATATATCTTAATAATTATTTAAAAGATGTTACTGATCCTAAATTAAAAGAACATTTAATAATTAAAAAATATTTATTATTATCTATGCCGGAATTACAAGAAGCCGAAACTTATTTTTTAAATAATTATACCATCGATAATTTGCCTTTTCCCCTTTTAGATCCCGAAATAATATCTATTACATCTTTTGAAGTATTACTTGAAAGAGTATTTGAATGCGCTATGGATTTAGATTATTCTAATGATGATATTGCTAAAAATTCTTATCTTGAAACTAAATTAATATTAAACTCTTTATTTATTAAATGTTTCTTAGAATTATCTCTTAATGATAACTATAAAAATGATATTATAAATGTTATTAAAAATAGTAGATATTATTCTTTACCAGCATATTATAGTGAAACTATATCTATAATTAATAATATAATTTTTTCCAAAGAACATAATATCCAAAGATAATGTTCTTTTTTCTTGTCAAACATCTTCTTTTGTGGTAAACTATATTAGTTTTGAAAAAAGAAAGAAGTTGAGTTTATGGAAAAAATCATAAATATAGCCGTGGTTGCCCATGTTGATGCTGGTAAAAGTACTTTAGTTGATGCCTTATTAGAACAAAATGGAGTTTATAGTGAACATGAAAATATTGTTGAAAGAGTTATGGATTCCAATGATCTTGAAAAAGAAAGAGGTATCACTATTTATTCTAAAAACTGTGCTATTCGTTATAAAGATTATAAAATAAATATTGTTGATACTCCCGGACATGCTGACTTTTCTAGTGAAGTAGAAAGAGTTATCAAAACCGTTGATACTGTTGTTTTATTAGTTGATTCCGCAGAGGGCCCTATGCCTCAAACCCGTTTTGTTTTAAATAAAGCTTTAGAACAAAATTTAAAACCTATTCTATTTATTAATAAAATAGATAAAAAAGATGCTCGTCCTGCCGAAGTTGTAGATATGACTTTTAATCTATTCATGGAATTAAATGCCACTGATGAACAATTAGATTTCCCAATAATCTATGGTATTGCTAAAAATGGTACATGTTCTACTAGTTTAGATGAAGAAGGTAAAGATATATCTCCTCTTTTAGAAACAATTATAAATTTAGTTGAACCATTTAAAGGTAATGAAAATGATCCTTTACAATTACAAATATCTAATTTAGGCTATGATGATTATATTGGTCGTTTAGGTGTTGGTCGTATTAATAAAGGCAAAATTAAAAATGGTGAAATGGTTACTTTAGTTAAAAATGATGGTAAAGTGGAATCTTTCCGTATTAGTAAATTATTTGTTAATGAAGGAATTAAAAAGATTGAAAAAGATGTTGCCTATTATGGTGATATCGTAACCATCGCTGGTTGTTCTGATATTTCTATTGGTGATACTATATGTGAACATGGAACTGTTGATCCTTTACCACCAATTATTATTGAACGCCCTACCCTATCTATGAATTTTTTAGTTAATAACTCCCCTTTTGCTGGTCAAAGTGGTAAATTCTTAACTACTCGTCATATTAAAGAAAGATTAGAAAAAGAACTTGAAACTAATGTTGGTTTACTAGTCGAAGAAATTCCTGGCGCTGATGGATATAAAGTAAGTGGTCGTGGGGAATTACACTTATCTATTCTTCTTGAAAATATGCGTCGTGAAGGTTATGAATTATCTGTATCTAAACCTGAAGTATTATTAGAAGAAATTAATGGGGTTAAATGTGAACCATTTGAAAAAGTTATTATTAATGTTCCTAGTGAATATTCTGGTACAGTAATTAGTGATTTACAAGAAAGAAAAGGAACTTTAGAATTAATTAATAATGGTGATGATAATTATGTTCATCTAGAATTTAGCGCTCCAACTCGTGGATTAATTGGTTATCGTAGTAGTTTTATTACTAATACTAAAGGTGAAGGTGTTATGGTTCGTTCTTTTGATACCTATAAGCCTTATGTTGGTCCTATATCTCGTCGTAAAAATGGTGTTTTAGTTTCTATGGAAAATGGTAAAGCTCTAGGTTATTCTTTATGGAACCTTCAAGATCGTGGTACATTAATTATTGAACCCGCAACTGATGTATATGTAGGAATGATTATCGGTATTAATAATCGTGATAATGATTTAGATGTTAATCCCTGTAAAAATAAAAACTTAACTAATACTCGAGCTAGTGGTTCTGATGAAGCTATTAACTTAACTAAACCTAAAACTTTTACTTTAGAAGAAGCCTTAGAATTTATTGAAGATGATGAATACGTTGAAATAACTCCTGATGCTTTACGTTTACGTAAAAAAATCTTAGATCCTAAAGATCGTTTTAGAGAAAATCGTTAAAAAAAAGAGTTAAACTCTTTTTTTTATTGAAATTTAACTCCATTTTTAGCTATATTACTTTTTCTTATTACTCTTGAACCATCAGGTTTTAACACATATTCTGCACTCATTACAAAGTATGGATTATCAGCATCTATTAATTCAATGTTAATAACTATTTGATAACCAACTAAACCTAAACCAGAAGTATTTCTAACTGCTATTCTTGATACTTGATGTTTAAAATCACTACTACTAGCAAACTTAATACCCATAGCTTCTAATTCTCTTCTTACTCGTGAATAATCACTTGTAGATAGATTTTCTTCAGGACTACTATTAGGATTTAACGCACATCCATTCTTAGTTAAATCAACTGATAAGATATATAAATTAGTATTATAGTTAGTATCACCATATTGACATGTAGTTGTTGTATTATCTTTTATTACAACTTGAACACTGCCACTCTTACCTTGAGCTGTTGCCGTTATAGTTACCGTTCCTGCTTTAACTCCCGTAATAACTCCATTATTTACTGTTGCAATACTTGTATCACTACTGCTCCATGTAACCGCCTTGTTTGTGGCATTATCTGGTTTTACTGTCGCACTAACTGTTTTACTTTCTCCTACTTTAATATACATAGTTTTATAATTTAAAGTTACACTTGAAACATTTATTGGACCGCTTGGAGTTGTAGTACCACTACCTCCACCTGAAGGATTACCACCAGAAGGATTACCTCCTGAAGGATTTTCAGGTTCAGTTGGAATTTTATTCCAATGGGCTTTTAAATTCATATTTGTACTTATTGGAGTAGAAAAATCAAATTTCTTTGAACCATAATACCAACCATCAAATATATAACCATCTTTAACTGGTTCTTCAGGTTCTTCAATCTTATCTCCTTCTTGTACTTTTATACTCTTAACTGAAGTTCCACCATCACTATTAAATGAAACTAAATATACCAATCTTTCTGGTTGAATAATTGTAAGTTCTGCACTAAATTTTTCTGTTGCATTATCATATAAATCTGTTGCTACCAAATTAACTGTATAAGTTCCTGGTTCTTTAAAATCCGCGTAATTAATTGGATTTCCTTCTTCATCTACATCATCAACTACAAAACTTACTTTACAAACATCACTTATATCTGAACATAATTCCACAAAATCACTAGGGGCATAAGGATCATCGGCAAATATTTCAATATCTTTTGTTAAAACCATTGGGGCTACAGTATCTACAACTTTTAAATTAACTACATAATCTTTACCTAAAACATTAACTGTAATACCATAAATAACCGGATTTTTTAAAGTTTTAACTACACAATCAAAATCATCTAAATTAGCATCACTTTCATTAATCTTCTCCATATCTTCATCAGAACAACTATTTAAATCATAATTAATTTCAAATTCTTCTGGATATATTAATTTAATATCTTTAGAAGATACATTTTCTAATTTATTAAAATAATCTGCATATTCCGGAATAGAACTACCAGATTCAATTACTAATTCTTCTTTAACCTCATAACTAGGTAATTTCTCTTGTGGCTTTTTAGTACTATGATTTCTCGTTGCAAGAACTACCATAATAATAGCTAATATTAAAAATAAACTGCACACTCCAATTATAAGCCACTTAGTTTTATCTTTTTTAGCATATCTCTTTATATAATTTTCATCAAATATAAACCTTTTTTTCTTTGCCATATTATCACCCTATTATCAATATATCATAATATTAACACGTTTTTCAAAATATTGCTACCATATTTTAGTTTTATTTTTTAAGTAATACAAATAATATAACTTTTTCTAATATTTTAATAATGTTAATAATAATATAAAATGTAATTAGAAAGAGGTAGTAAAATGGCATTTAATCTAAATATCGAACGTAAAGAATCCATAAATAAATGTGTTAGATTTCCCGTTGATATTATTAATGAAATTGAAAAAGTTGTTTTAGAAAATAACGTTTCATTTTCTAAATTTGTTATTCAAGCTTGTGAATATGCACTTAAAGATTTAGAAGAACAAAAAAAGAAATCAAAAATAAAAGCCTAATGGCTTATTTTTTTTGAAAAAAATAAGTCTAAGACTTATTTTCCTTTAAAGCTTCTTCAAGCTCTTCTTTATTCATTTTACTATAACCTTTAACTCCAGCTTCTTTAGCTTGTTCTTTTAATTCATCTAAATTATATTCCGGATTTTCTTCAACTATTTTTCCTGTTTTTACTAAAGAATCAATTTGTTCTTTAGTTAAAGTTTCTCTTTCTACTAAAGCATCAGCAAGTAAATTAACTAAATCTTTGTTTTCTTTTAAGATCTTTTGGGCTTTTGCATAACATTCTCCCACAATCTTTCTTACTTCTTCATCTATTTCATGAGCAACTTTATCAGAGAAATTCTTAGTTTTTCCATAATCTCTACCTAAGAATACTCCTTCCGTTTTTTGTTCATATTGAACAGGACCTAAATCACTCATTCCATATTCAGTAACCATTGCTCTCGCAATATTAGTGGCTTTTTTAAAGTCATCAGAAGCTCCCGTAGTTATTTCTCCTAAGAACATTTCTTCACTAACACGACCACCAAGAAGACCAATTATTTGAGCTTCAAGTTCTTTCTTAGTCATTATCGCTATTTTTTCTTCACGAGGAAGCATCATGGTATATCCACCCGCAACGCCTCTTGGAATAATCGTAATTTTATGAACTTCATTTGCATCTTCTAATTTAATACCAATTACTGCATGTCCAGATTCATGAATTGCTACTAATCTTTTTTCTTTGTCAGTTATTTTTCGACTAACTTTAGCTGGACCCATTAATACTCTGTCTGTAGCTTCATCAATTTCATCCATAGTAATTGCATTTTTATCTCTTCTTACTGCCAGTAAAGCTGCTTCATTAAGTAAATTCTCTAAGTCTGCTCCACTAAAACCTGGAGTTCTTAAACTTAAGTTTTTAATGTTTACATCAGGGGCTAAAATCTTATTACGCGCATGAACTTTTAAAATAGCTTCTCTTTCATTAGCATCCGGTAAACTTACAGTTACTTGTCTATCAAATCTTCCTGGACGAAGTAAGGCTGGATCTAATACATCAGGTCTGTTAGTCGCTGCCATGATGATTATACCTTCATTTTCGCCAAATCCATCCATTTCCGTTAATAATTGGTTAAGAGTTTGTTCTCTTTCGTCATGTCCTCCACCAAGACCTGTTCCTCTTTGGCGTCCTACTGCATCTATTTCATCAATAAATACTAAACATGGAGCACTTCTCTTGGCATCTTTAAACATTTCTCTAACTCGACTAGCTCCAACTCCGACGAATAATTCTACGAAATCAGAACCACTAATATAGAAAAATGGTACATTAGCTTCTCCAGCTACTGCTCTAGCAAGTAAAGTTTTACCAGTACCGGGAGGCCCAACTAATAAAACACCTTTTGGTATTCTTGCTCCCAATTTTTGAAATCTTTTAGGATTTTTTAAGAAATCAATTAATTCTTTAACTTCTTCTTTTTCTTCTTTTAAACCAGCTACATCACTAAATTTTGCTTGATGTTTATCATCACTAAGTTTAGCTCTGCTTTTTCCAAAATCCATTGATCCTTTATTAGAATTAGCTAATTTTGAAAATAAAACATAAGCCATAATTGCTAATAATACGATTGGTAAAACTTGAACAATTATATATAAAACTGGACTTGATCCTGGATCACTATTAGTTATATATTCTTCTATATCATTTTCTGATGCATAAGCTGTAATATCATCAATTTCCGCTTCTACAACTTTTGAAGAAAAAGATTCATTATCTTTATAATCTTTTAATTTACCTTCAACAATATATATAGATTCATTGCTTTTTGGTGTTATTGCAATTTCTACTACTTCTTCATTTTTTAAAGCTTTTAATAATTCACCTGTCTTTAATTCATGTACTTTATTAGAACCCATATTAAGTATTAATAAAGTAGCGCCAATAATAATAAATAAAATTAAATAAGGGAAAAAATTTTTAAATGCATTATTTCTTTTTATATTATTTGTATTCATTATAATCCTCCTCATATGCAAGTATTATATCATATATTCCATTAGTTTCCACATCAAATTTTGATTTTTTTACTCCCGGTAGCCATAAAATATTATTATCGCTATCCATAACTATTGGATAATTCTTTCTTTTTAAAACACTTACTTTTTCATCTATAAATATATCTTTAATTTTCTTACTTCCTTTCATATTCTTAACACTCATTTTATCGCCATCTTTTTTAGAACGTATAATAATTGGTAAAGTAATATCTTTACTATTTAATCTTAATACATAATTACTTTTAATATTACTTTTTTGAATTACTCTAATTACTCCATTAGGTAAACATACTTCTTTATCTAAAATATAATAATATTCATCTATATTTTTATTATATTCTATTTTAAAATTATTATAGTCTTTAATTGCTACATATCCATTAGGTAAATTAATTATTCCATTACTTTTCTTTAATTTTATTAAATTCATAATCGCTATAGTATTACTATCACTTACTCTAAATAAATCATTTGTATAAATTAAAGATAATTCATATTCTATAACTTTTTTTATAATAAAATCATCATACTTAAGTAATTTATCTATATTAATTCCTTTATTATTTTTAATATCATTTAATATATCTTTAATATAATTATCTATAAAATTATTAACTTGTTCTAATTCTTCACTAAATTTTAAAAATTTTAAATGAACATTTTTGTTTTCTTCTTTTAAAAAAGGTAGAACTTTTTTTCGATAACGATTTCTTGTATAAATCATAGAATTATTACTTTTATCTAAATAATATTTTAAATTGTTTTTATCTAAATAATTTAAAATATCTTCTTTAGTCACACTAATTAAAGGTCTAACTAACTTATATGTTCCCATATCTAACATTTCTCTAAACCCACTATAACCTTTAATACTGCTTCCTCTAACTAAGCGCATAAGTATTGTTTCTATTAAATCATCACCATGATGGGCAGTCATTAAATAATTAGCTTTGTACTTTTGCACTAATTCCTTAAAAAATTCATATCTTTTATTTCTGGCTTCATTCTCTAAATTATCATGTTGATATTCTTTTATTTCCATATATTCATAAATTAATTTTCTTTTAGTCGCATAATCACAAACAAAATCTTTTTCTTCTTCACTTTCTTTTCTTAATTTATGATTAACATGAGCCACTACGATTGTAATATCTTTTTTTTCTTTAATCTTACATAATAAATCTAAAAGGGCCATTGAATCCGGTCCTCCCGATATTGCCGCGATAATTATATCTTTATCTTTAAGTAACTTATCTAATTTTCCAAGTACTTCTTCCATAGCACCACCATGCTCTACTATTTTATCGCACTATTAACTTTATATCAAGTATTTTTAAATAGGACTAGCATGTTCTAATATTGCTGTAATATTATTTACTATAGCTTTTAAATTAAAGCGTTTTATGTTGTCTTCCTCTAATCTACTCTTATTAGTTATAAACTCTAAAAAATCAGTATCTCCTACTTTATTTAATGTTCCATCTTCATAAGCTTTTTTAAAATATTCTTCTAATACTTCACTTAATGTTCCACTATAAGTATTAACTATATTATCATCTTGAACTAAACCAATTCCAAAAATAGTCGCAATAAATGGTTCTACATTCTCTAATAGATCTTTTAAAATAAAATTATTATTGCAATAATTAATGAATGGTAAAGCATCATCTTTATTATAAAATCTAATAACTATTCCTTCATTAGTTGCTTTTACATTAAACTTAACAGTCGCTTGAATATTATTGCGAATTAAATATAAAAATACTGTCTTTAAAGCACTAGTTAAATATTCGTATTTTACTGGAAAATATACTTTAAGAGCTTCTTCATAATTAGCTTTTTTATCTACATAAAAACCAATATAATATGTCGCATTCTCTCCATCTTTAACTTTTCTAGTTTCATATTTAACTAATGAATTACTAAGATTATTTAAAAATTCTTCATAAAAATTCTCAATATCTAACATTAAACTATTATCTTTTTTAATACCCCAATATTTAAGTAAATAATAAAAATCTTCTTTATCATATACCCTATTATTAACTTTTATATCCACGGCAATCTTTTTTAAAAAATCATTAATACTCATATTATCAACCCTTCTTTAAAATAATGGTATTTTTATTTTGAGACTTCTTTATAAAACCATTATTTTGATAAAACTTTAAAGCTAATTTATTATTATTTCTCACCTTTACATAGTTAAAATTCTTTAATCTCTTTAAAATCTTACTTCCAATTTTTTTATTACGATATTTCTCTTCTATATATAATAAATCTAAATAATCATCATCTATTATATAAGCTCCAACTTTTTTAAAATTATTATATATAATATAACCCTTATTATAATTATCTTTTATATAATTATTAATATATAAAATACTTTTTAATTGTTCTTCTTTGTCATTAATAAAAGGAACTATAGTTTTTAATTTATAATCAAGTAATAATAATCTATCCCATTTTTTAGCTTTTTTCTTCCATATCATTTACTCACCATTATCTAAATTATATATTATTTTTTTTATTTTGTACAGAAAAAAACATTCAAACGAATGTTTATCTATAAAAATCAGTTCGGCTTGTAAAACGATAGCCAACTTCATTTCTAAATCCTGGAGGTACAATTACACTAGATGTTTTTACTCCTCCATTAGTTAAATAGTAACCTTTTTGAACTCCAAAGTGTAGATGGGCCCCTGTTGTGCAAGTATCATATCCTCCATGGCTTGAAGAAGTTGAATAACCACCAACATACCCAATAATCGTATCAGTCGTAACAATATCTCCAACCTCAACATTAAATCTTAATAAATGGTAATACCAAGTCGTATATTGAACTCCTCCAATATTAACATTAATAAATAATTTGTTACCACCACAACTAGAACGACTAACCTTTGCTACCACTTGTCCACTAGCTGCCGCATATACTGGTGTACCTTCTGATACTCCAATATCTATACCATCATGAAATTTGTATTTTTGCCCTGTTACGGGATGAGTTCTGTATCCTTGTGGACTAGTAACTACTCCACTTTTTAAAGGCTTAAGCCATCCTCCATTAATAGGCATTTTTGAACAATCTGCAAGCTTTACACTATCATCAGTTTTACCGATTGTTTCTTTACATATCTTCACATTGGCATCTAATAATTCTTTTGCCGCGGCTACTTCTTCATCTAAACTAAGAGCAAATTCATTGTATTCTTCAGCTTGGGCATTAAGCTTAGATATAGCTGCTTGATAATTAGCTATTTTTTTCTCTAAAGCTACTTGTTTAGCTTTTAATTCTATAACTAACTCTTCATTTCTTTTAATTTCTTCTTCTAAGGCATCTAACGTATCTTGAATATAACCACTAACTTGTTTAACTGCTTCTAATCTTGTAATTAATTCTGTCATACTAGAAGAACCAGTAACATACTCTACATAAGCATTCTTACTTTGCATTTGTTGCATGTATTGTAATACTTTTTCACTTTCAAGTTTTAATTGTTCAATTCTTTCATTAGACTCTTCTATAGCTAGTTTAGTTTCTTCTTCTTCATGCTCAGCTATTGTAAGCTCTTCTTGAGCTTTAGATATAGCTGCTTCTTTATTTTTTATTTCATTTTTCGCTTGTTCACTTTTATTATTATAATCTTTTTGTTTGTTTAAAACATTTTGATATTCTCGTCTTAAATCACCTAAAGTCTCAGCTTCTTTAGCCATAACATTAGGTATATTAATACATAATACTAAAAATAATAATATTCCTAACTTCTTCATCATATCTTTAAATACTTCCTAACTGCTCTAGCTGAACCAAACATACCAACTACTGAGCCAATAATAACAAGTAATAATGAAGTTATTAATACAAATGGCATAGGTTTAACTAATTCTAAAACTCCGAAAGATAAAGATCCTCCTAATTTTTCATAAGCAAAAATATAACCATATATAGTTAAAATAATTGGTACTAAAGCCCCGACTAAACCTAATAAGAAACCTTCAATAACAAATGGCAATTTAATAGATGTATTACTACTACCTACTAATCTCATAATTTCTATTTCACTTCTTCTTGAAAAAATAGTTAATTTAATAGTATTACTAATTAAGAAGGCTGTTACTACAATTAAAGCAATAACAATTATAATTGTCGCTGTCTTAATTACATTAAATACAGAAATAATTTCTTCAACCATTCCTTCACCATAATTAGCACTTTCTACCGCATCTATACCTCTTATTTCTCTTGCTACTGGCGCTAAATCTTCAACATCATTTACTGTAACTATAAAGGAATCTAGTAAAGGGTTATTTTCTAAATAATTTAAAGTAACTTCTAACGTTTCGGAATAATTCATCATTTCTAAACGCCATTCATCTTTACTTTTATATACTACCTCTTTTTTTTCAGGTATTCTATCAATTCTTGATTTAATTTCTTCTATTTCTTCTTCAGTCGCATCTTTTTTAGCATATACTACAATCGTTAATTCTTCTTCCATTGATTTAGTCACATGATTAACATTAACTGTCACAATTATTGCTAACGCTACTAATATTAAAGTAATAGTCGTACAAATAATACTGGCCATACTTAAACTTAAATTTCTAAGAATACTTTTAAAGGAATCTCTAAAACTTCGACATATAATTCTAAACGGTTTCACTAATCTTAAAACTTCCTTTCATATGGTCTTGAGCTAATACTCCATTATCAAGAACAATAACTCTCTTCTTCATTCTATTAACAATATCTTTATCATGGGTTGCCATAATAATTGTCGTTCCTAAATCTTTATTTATAGTATCTAATACTGTCATTATTTCTTTAGAAGTATTTGGATCTAAGTTACCAGTCGGTTCA
Source organism: uncultured Bacilli bacterium (assembly GCA_947632455.1). Classification (GTDB taxonomy): domain Bacteria; phylum Bacillota_I; class Bacilli_A; order RF39; family UBA660; genus Caccenecus. The sequence goes on along the minus strand of CANRPK010000015.1, from coordinate 1,875 downwards.
TCACAAATAAGTAATTTAGGATCATTTACAATCGCTCTAGCTATACATACTCTTTGTTGTTCTCCTCCTGATAATTCATTTGGAAAACTTCTAGTTTTGTCTTTTAACCCAACATGCTCTAAAGCTTTTAACACCTTAGGTCTAATTTCACTACCCTTCATACCAATGCATTCTAAAGCAAAAGCAACATTTTCGTAAACAGTAAGTTTAGGTAATAATTTAAAATCTTGAAATACTATTCCTAGTTTTCTTCTTAATTTATATACCGTTCTATTTCTTAGTTTACTTACATTTATTCCCCCAATTTCAACAATTCCTTTAGTTGGTTTTTCTTCTCTATATAACATTTTAATTAATGTAGACTTACCGGATCCAGACGCTCCAATTACAAAAACAAATTCGCCCTTATCTATATCTAAAGTAAGATCTGCAATCGCCGCTACACCATTTTTATATACTTTATAGCAATTCTTTATTCTAATAAACTTCATATCTTACCTCCACAACCATACTATTTTAATTATATCATATATTATAATTTATTTAAATACCAAAAAAAGGAAAAGAAAAAACTTAAGTTTCCTTAAGTTTCTGCAACAGTCTTAGCTTCAAATCCTACTTTGAAACTTAAACTACCATCTCGTAAATCAATTCCACTTGGATCTGCTTGATTAACTCCTAAATCATTTTCAAGCCATACATATAATACATAATTAGTTGGTGATGTTGAGGCCACTACTTCACTAAGTAATACTTTGTCTCCAGTTGTATAATTAGCAAAGCTACCATGTGCTCTTAAAGTTTCTCCTTCATATAACGCATACTTTACATATTTGTTTTTAAAACCATCAGAAATACTAATATCTTGTAAAGATAAAGAGTATTTAGCATTCTTTATTCCACTTTTACTATCTATACCAATACTAAAATCTGTATGTTTAGCTTTTTCTTTTAATACAGTTAATGAAGTCGCATCTAAAGTAAAATCCGTATCAGTATCACTTGTATCCGCAACAACATCAATTAATCCTCCTAAAGTATTAGGACTAGATGCTTTAAACTCATTAGAAGTATTAAAAGACATTAATAAATTACCACTTGTAATAGTTACTCCGTTATTTCCCTCATTTACTTTATATATTTTATTGACGAAAAACGCATAAGAACCACTAATAGCTATAATAATAACCGCTACTGTAAGCATAAGTGCACCTAACACATTATATCTCATAACATTTTTAGTGTTTTCCATATTATCACCCTATTCTGTATTAATTGTAGCAAAAAAAATCATTTTACACAATACTATAAAATGATTTTTATTTATAATTCTTATTTTTTTACAAAAAAAGAACAAACTATCTTATTATTCCAGTTTGTTCAATTTCTCTTTGACGAATATTCATTAAATGACTATACGCAAAAGGATGATACATAGCTACGTATTTATAAAGTAAATCTGGAGTAACTGTGTCACATAATATTGAAGATAATTCATATATTGAACAAGTTTTATATCTTAAAGCATTTGATTCACAAAGACGATAAACAATAATAGTTACTAAACGATTTACATATATTGGATTAGATAAAAATTCATTCTTAACAATATTTAAAATACGCTTTTCTTCATCATCACCATTTTCAATACCATATAAAACTACATCTTTTAGATTTAAAGAAACATAATTTCTAACTATTTCTAATTTTTGATCATCTGGCATAACCTATTCCCCCTCTCAAATATGGGATATATGATACCATAATTTATTTAATTTGTCAAATTAATCTAAAATACAATTAATTATAATTAAAAGTTCCCGATTTTTATAACCAGTGCAATAAGTTGTTGAAAAATAATCAATTATAAATTAT
>CANRPK010000014.1 GCA_947632455.1 uncultured Bacilli bacterium | reverse complement strand
GCAATTAAAAATCTCTCAATTCCTTATAAATAAAGGGTTTGGGAGATTTTGCTTTTTAAAAACTGATAAATTTAGGAGTATAACATAATATTAAGGCTTTGCCTATTAAAAAAAGAATACTTAAAGCATTCTTTAGTTAATTTTACGAGTTTTTATTTCATCAATTATTTGATTTATAAATTCATCTAATGGCATATTAGTAGTTTCTTCTTTGCCACACTTACGATAACTAATGGTATTAGTTTCAACTTCATTATTACCTATAATTATAGCATAAGGAATTTTTTGAATAACTGATTCCCGCATCTTATAACCAACTTTTTCTTCACGATCATCTAAATTAACTCGAACATTTAAATCTTTTAATTTATTAAATAATTTAGTCGCATATTCTAAATGAAAGTTATTATTAACTGGAATTATATTAATTTGAACAGGAGATAACCATAATGGTAATAAGCCTTTAGTTTCTTCAAGATAGTAAGCAATAAAACGATCTATACTACCTAATATTGCGCGGTGTAACACAACTGGGGTTTGTTTATTTCCTTCTTTATCAATATAACTTAAATTAAAACGCATTGGTAAACAAAAGTCTAATTGACAAGTAGATAAAGTATATTCATTACCAACGGCTGGTTTTACTTGAACATCTAATTTAGGACCATAAAAGGCGGCTTCGCCTATTTTTTCAACATAATCAAGACCAATATCATCTAAAACTTTTCTTAAAGTATTTTCAGCGTTATTCCACATTTCATCATCAGGATAATATTTTACTTTATCAGAAGGATCTCTTAGAGATAATTCAAAACGATATTCAGTAATATTTAACTCTTTATATACTTCTAATATTAAATTAACAACACTTTCAAATTCACTTTTTATTTGTTCTTTAGTGACAAAAAGATGGGCATCATTTTGACAGAATGTTCGACCACGTTCAATTCCTTTTAGGGCTCCACTAGCTTCATAACGGCAATCACGAGCTATTTCCCCAATTCTAATAGGAAGATCACGATATGAATGAATAGAATTACCATAAATCATCATATGATGAGGACAATTCATAGGTCTTAAAACAAATTCTTCCCCTTCCACTTCCATTTTAGGGAACATACTTTCTTGATAATGATCCCAATGGCCAGAAGTTTTATATAATTCAATACTGCCTAGAGGTGGAGTTAAAACATGTTGGTAGCCTAACTTCTTTTCTTTACCTTTGATGTAATTTTCTAATTCTTCCCAAATAATATAACCGTTTGGTAAATACATAGGAAGCCCTTTACCAACTAAATCAGAAGTCATAAATATTCCTAAATCTTTACCGAGTTTTCGATGATCACGCATTTTAGCTTCTTCTAATTCTTTTAAATGAGCTTCTAATTCTTCTGGAGTTTCAAAGCATACACCATATATTCTTTGAAGCATTTTATTATTAGTATCACCTTTCCAATAGGCACCACTTACTTTTAATAATTTAAAATTTTTTAATAGTTTAGTTGAAGAAACATGGGGTCCACGACATAAATCAGTAAAATCGCCTTGAGTATAGCAGCTAATTACAGTTTCATTTTCATCCATACGAGAAATTAAATCTATTTTATAAGGATCATTTTTAAACATTTCTAAAGCTTCTTCTTTAGAGATTTCATGACGAATTATATTTTTACCATCTTTGGCAATTTTTTTCATTTCTTTTTCAATGTTAGGCAAATCTTCTTCGGTTAAAGTTATATCTCCTAAATCTATATCATAGTAAAATCCTTCTTCAACAACAGGTCCTACCCAAAATAAAGCCTCAGGATATAGATGTTTTACAGCTTGTGCTAAAAGATGCGCACAACTATGATTTAGAGTACTTAGTTTTTCATTTTCTTTAATATTTTGCATTTTATTTTCCTTCTTTCTTTTAAAAATAAAAACCGCACAACTTGCAAGGAGCAAATTCTGCGGTACCATCCTTTATATTACTTATTTAGTTTATAACGTTAACTACCCGGAGAGTATTAATCTCACTCATAAAAGGAGTAATTTATAAAGCTATTTATTAACTTACACCAAACGTTAACTCTCTTAAAAATAGGTTTTTATAAATCATGTCTTTTATATGGCTTTATAGGTTAAGTATAACATATTAAATTTAGTTTGACAATAATTATATTAAAACGTTTTCGCCACTTTCACAATGCTTATAAAATTCTTTTAGACCAATATGAAATTTAGGTTTTTTATATTTATAAACACATAAATAATCATTATCCATAAATTTAATATTATTATATTTAATAAATTTAGTTCGAATATCTGTTAATAAATCGTATAATGACATATATTCATGAACGCCTTTATCATTATGCCAGGCACATTCAAACCAATAAAATTTTTCTTTTTCTTCATACACTACAAAAGTATGAGTATAAATTCTTTTTGATTCATAATATATCATAAAATAAGTATTAAATTTTAAGCCTAAGTTTTTAAAATAAGTTCTTTCAACTTCAACAAGATCAAAACTTGTACCAACTTTATTACTTATTGTTTCTTCAGGATTAGATAATATATATTTTTTTTTAAATCCTTTATCAATATTTTTGTAGATATTTTTATCAATATCCATCCAACCAGTTTCAATATCTTTTAATTTATCTAAAATTTCTAACACATTACTAACTTGTTCCATGTACTCCACCTAGAGGATATTATATCAAAAAAATATGTTCTCGGCAATTAAAATTTTTTAAAACATATTATCAACGTTTTTTGGGACTTCATCTGCAAGGACTTTTTCAATTATTTTATTTTTTAATTCAGGATTTACTTTTTTCCCAGTTAATTTACTTAAAGTATCAATTACTTCGGTTAATGTGGCTTTATCTTTCATATTGCCCTTTTGTAATTTTTCAGCTAAAGATATAATTGTATTTTTATCAACTTTAGTTTTCTTTTCTACTTTATTAAAAAAAGAATCATCTAACATAAAAAATACCTCCTAATTTATTATATGTTAGAAAGTATTTTTAGGTATTTATTTATAATAATCATAAAATATTTCATCAGGTTTTTTATCAAATACTTCGGCTATTTTTAGGGCTAAATCATAATATAACCGACGATTACCATTCTCTATTTGCCAATAATATGCTTTACATATACCGATTTGTCTTGCAACTTCAGCATATGATTTATTGTTTTCTTTGCGTAAATTTTGAAGTTTAAAATTTACATTTGTACTACTTTTGACCATAAATCCTCCACTAGTTATATAATATACCAAAATTTTTATTATGTCAATTTTTGTATAGTTATAGGTGGGTAGACATTACAACTATTTATCAATAATATTAAGTGTAAGGAGTTTATTATAATGAATTTACGGGAAATTATTGGAATGAATTTAAAATACTATCGCTATAAAAGTGGACTTAGTCAAGAGAAATTTTATTCTAATTTAGGTTTATCTTATAAGTATTTAGCCTGTGTAGAACGTGGTGAAGAAAATATAACTACCGATTATATAGATATATTGGCAAGAAAACTAAATATTAATTTAGAAGATTTAATAACTTTTAATGAAGAACATATAGTAACTAAGAAAAGAATTGATGCTAGAGAAAAGGTTGGCAATTAATTCTTTTTTTAATTAAAAAAGACTTTGGTAAGTCTATCGTTCATTTTTAGTTTTAAATTGTAAAATTATTGGTGTACCAGTTAAATCAAAGTTCTCTCTTAATTTATTTTCTAAGTATCGTTCATAACTAAAATGAATTAATTGTTTATTATTAACTTGAAAAGTAAATTTAGGAGGACAAATACCAGTTTGGGTAACAAAAAATATTTTTAACCTTTTACCTTTAAAGCTTGGAGGAGCATTAAAACTTACAGCATCAGTAATTACACTATTTAAAAGACTTGTAGAAATTTCTTTATGATTATTTTGGTAAGCATTAATTATTTCAGGCATTAAAGTATGGATTCTTTTTTTGGTTTTAGCTGAGAGAAAAACAATTTTTAAAAAACTGGCAAATTGAAATTCATTTTCTAATTTTACTTTCCATTCTTTTATGGCTGTATCAGGATTAGTGATGGTATCCCATTTATTAACAACTAATACAACCCCTTTTCCGGCTTCTAAAGCTTGACCTAAAATATGTTTATCTTGTTCAATTATACCTTCTTGGGCACTTATAACAACAACACAAACATCAGATTCATCGATGGCTTTTAAGCTTCTTAAATAACTATATTTTTCAACATTTTCATAAATTCTACCCCTTTTTTTAATACCGGCAGTATCTACCACTATATATTCTTCATTATTATAGGTAAATTTAGTATCAAGGGAATCTCTAGTAGTCCCAGCAATATCTGAGACAATAGATCTTTGCTCATTTAATAGAGCATTAACTAGACTACTTTTACCAACATTGGGACGTCCAATAATACAAAATTTAGGAATAGATGAAACAATATTAGAATTAGCCGGTATATCTTTAGTGATAGCTTCTAATAATTCTTCAAAACCTAAATTATGTTCTCCAGATACACTAATTATAGTGGAGAAACCTAATTCATAAAATTCATATATATTTTCTTGTCTTTTAGTATTATCTATTTTATTTACTAAAACGATAACTTCTTTATGAGATTTAATAAGTAAATCACGAATAAAATAATCGGTAGAATCAAGACCATTTTTGCCATCAACTACAAATAATATTAAATCTGATGCATCTATAGCTAGCTCGGCTTGCATTTTTATTTCGGCATCAAAATCATTATTTAAAGTAGTTAAACCTCCAGTATCTATTAGAGAAAAACTTTTTTCTTTATAAGTTACTGTACCATATATTCTATCTCGAGTTATTCCTGGTTCATCCATAATAATTGATCTTTTTTCTTTAATAAGTTTATTAAATATAGTAGATTTACCAACATTAGGTTTACCAATTAAACATACACATTTTTTCATAGGCCCTCCTTTTTGGACTTTTATTTTAACATAAATTATGAATTTTCACAAATATTATTAGTTTCAATATGGGCTTTAATATTATTATTTGCATAATAGATTATAATTTCTTCATCATTCATACTAGTATTATCTATGGGATTTATTATTTGATTATCTTGATCGGGAGTAATATTTTTATTGGCAATTAAATCTGCGACAGTAATACTTAGACTAGGATAGCCATTATAATAAACTTGACTATTTTTTAAATCAAGTTCGAACTTTTTACTATAATCTATTGCTGCACTTTCTAAAGCTTTGATGCGAGCACAATATAAGTTTTCTTTATTATTTTTGGTAAAATTTAATACCCCACCTATAGCCATTGTAGTTATTATACTAATAATTAAAATAACACATAATATTTCGATTAAAGTAAAACCTTTTTTCATTTTATCACTTCCTCTAAATCTTTTATTATATTGGGATTATTTTCACAATGAGTAAAAAAATCTTTAGCACTTAAATGACTTTTAGGCTTAGAATAAGGATAGATAGCAATATTATTAGGGTTATATTTTGAAGGTAGAAAATCGGGAATAAATTTAGCTTTAACATCATTTAGCAAAGCTTTTTTACTTGAATAAGCATAAATTCCCCGATACTTAGCCCAAGAATGCTCAAACCAATAATATGTTCCATCTTTTTTTAAAGTTAAAAAAGTATGAGTGGGACATTTATTAGAACCATAATAAACAATAAAATAACTTTGAAGTTCAAGACATTGATTACGAAAATAATATCTTTCTAATTCAACTTGATCCCAACAAACACCAATTTTATTTTTAATTACTTCTTTGGGAGTTTCAAGTTCATATTCATTAAAGAAAGTATCATCTATATTTGTTTTTAACTGATTAGTTTTAGATTTCCAACCATAAGAAATATTATCCATTAATTCTAAAACTTCATTAAATGAATAAAATTTCCATAAACCTAAATTGCCTTTAGCTTTAATAGGTTTTTCATATTTTTTTATATCAACTAAATGCCAAGCATATTTGCTTTCATTAATTTTGGGAGTATATACTAAGGGATTTTTCTTGATTAATTCTTGGGTTAGCTTAGGAGTAATTTCTAATGTTTCTTTGATAGTTGCTTCACCAATTATATATCCTGGGTGATAGTTTAAATTTAAGTTTTTAAACTGGGATATTCTAGGATCATTTTTTAAGCTAGAATGAATTAAAATTTTACCACGATATTTAGTATTTAAATTACGAAATTCATATTCTTTATAACCATTTATTATTAAACTTGACCATGGCTCTTTAATTGATAGAACTTTCATAATACCACCATTTTTATTATATAATGAATAAGTTAAAAATGCAATTTATGTTAAGAAAAAACATGACTAGACATAAAAAAAGTATTAGCTAATTGCTAGTACTTAATATTTTTTAATTAACCCATTACTTGGCCACCATTATTATGAATTACTTGACCAGTAAAATAGCTAGAATCATCACTGGCTAGAAAAACAAAAGTTGGAGCAATCTCATAAGGCATAGCTCCCCTTCGCATAGCAGCATCAGCGCCCAAAGAAGGAATTTTTTCTTTTACCCAACAACTAGGTTGAAGTGGGGTCCAAAAAAAGCCTGGAGCAATCGCATTAACTCGAATTCCTTTCTCAGCTAAATTTCGCGCTAAAGATCGAGTAAAACCGACGATAGCTCCTTTAGTGGTAACATAATCTATTAATTGTGGTTCACCATAAAAAGTGGTAACACTACTTAAATTAATAATAGAACTACCCTTTTTTAGATATGGTAAAACTTTTTTAGTTAGATAAAACATACCATAAACATTGACTTTCATTGTATAATCAAATTGTTCTTCTGATATACATTCTAAGGATTCTTGTTCATATTGAACACCAGCATTATTAACTAATATATCTATTTTGCCAAATTTTTCTAAAGTTTTTTTAACAATAGTATCACTAAATTTAGGATCCGTTATATCCCCACTTAAAAGTAAACACTCTCCTCCTAATTTTTCAATATATTCTTTAGTAGTTAAAGCATCTTGATGTTCATCTAAATAAGGAATTACTACCTTTGCTCCTTCTTTTACAAAAGCAATAGCGCATGCTTTTCCAAGACCTGAATCCCCTCCTGTGATGATGGCAACTTTATCTTTTAATTTCTCACTACCCTTATAATTTGGATTATCAAATATAGGAAGTGGTGTCATTAAATATTCTTTACCTGGCTGCACATCTTGTTCTTGAGGAGGAGCCAATATATGATATTTAGTAGTTTTAAAACCAATATCACCATAATAATTATAATAATCTGAACCAAACTTATAATCATAATTCATTAACATTCACCTATTTTATTGTATGTAATATTGGGTATTTGAGTTAAAGAATTAAGTCTAATTTATATTTATTAACAATTATTAATATGATATAATTAGTTAAGTTAGGATGTGTGAAGAAGTTGAATAACAATCAAAATAATAATGTTGAACCAAATAATAGTTCAATTAATGATATTAAACAAAATGAAATTATAAATCCTAGTGATGAGATTAATTCAAAGAAGTCAAAGAAAAAAGGTTTATTTAAAAAAACATGTATAATTTTAACATTTATAGTTGGGATTATTGGATATGGATATGGAGTTTTTAACATTATCCAATCATTTTTTATTACTGATGGTTGGTTCGGAAATTTAAGGAATATTTTGTCTGTTGTATTGGGATTATGGTTTTTGCTTGGAACTACAATTATTATAATCGCAATATGGATTATTTATGGTATTATAGAGCTTATTAGTAAAAGAAAGTAACTCATGTTGAGCTACTTTTTTATTTTCGAGTATTTATTAAAAATTATTAATATGATATAATCGGTTATAGATAGGTAGTGTGAGAAAAATGAATAATAATCAAAATAATAATGTTGAACAAAATAATAGTTCAATCAACGATACTAAACAAAATGAAATTATAAATCCTAATGATGAGATTAATTCAAAGATGCTAAAAAAGAAAAATTTGTTAAAATATACATGTATAATTTTATCAGTTATAATAGGAATTATCGGATTTATACTGGGAATTTTTACTATTATTCAATCAATTCATTCTTTTAATATTTTCGCCTTTTTTTGGGGGTTATTTATTTTATTTATGACCATAAATATTATAATTACAATATGGACTATATATAATAAAATAAATACATCAGAGAAAAATAATAGTTCAATTAACGATATTAAACAAAATGACATTATAAATCCCCTTAATGATGAGATTAATTCAAAGATGTTAAAAAAGAAAAATTTGTTAAAATATATATGTATAATTTTATCAATTATAGTGGGGATTATTGGAGTTATATTTTGTGTAGCTTCAGCTCATTATTTAGGGGTGGCACTTATTATTTTATTTGTGGCTGTAAATCTTATAATTACAATATGGGTTATATATAATGCAATAAATCCATTAAAAGAAAATAATAATTCAATTAATGATATTAAACAAAATGACATTATAAATCCCCTTAATGATGAGGTTAACTCAAATCAGCCAAAGAAGAAAAACTTGTTTGCAAAAATATGTATAATTTTATCAATTATAGTGGGGATTATTGGATATGGATATGGAATTTTTAATATTATCCAATCATTTTCTATTAGTACTAATGGTATGTTTGGAGGTTTAGAGAAGAACTTAACTGTTGTATTGGGATTATGGTTTTTGCTTGGAACTACAATTATTATAATTTCAATATGGTTTATTTATAGAATTATAACATTCATTAGTAAGTTTTATAACAAATTAAATCCAAAGAAGAAAAAAAATTTTAAAATTAGTTTAATTATTATTATGGTTGTATTATTAATAAGCGCGTTTTCTTTAGCTTGGTACAAGTATGAAAATAAAAATTTAGCCGAAGTTTTAAATCAATCCCCTAGTGATCATTTATATACTGATACAAATTATTATTTTATTTATAAAGATAAAATTTATTATTATAAACTAGATATTAATAACATTTTTAATAAAATGCATGATAAATTATTTGTAATGAATTTAGATGGAACGCATAATAAAAAACTAGTTGAATCTGATGAATTAAGATATGCTTATTTTTATTTTGTTTATAATGATGAAGCCTATTTCTACTCTGTGTATTACAACGAAAATAAAAAAGTAAATTTAAACACTGGAGAAATTAGTAGTTTAGGAACAGATGATACATATATTGCTAAAACATTAAATAATGGAATTGTCTATTCTTTTATAGATTACAGAGATTATTCTAAATTTAGAAAAATTGATTTAGATAATAACAAAATTATTTCAGAAATTAAAACTAATTATAGTATGTATGATAAAAAATTTTATTTTGATTATGGTGGATTTAATATATATTATTTAGAAAATAATTATTCGCAATTCCCTTCTATTTATAAAAATAATCAACTTATATATGAATTTACAGGATATGATAAATCTGATTTTCCAGAAATTGAATTTATAGCTGCAAATAATGATTATATTTATTTCGAACAAAAAAGTATCCTTTATAAACTAAATATTAATGATAAAATTATTGAGAAAGAAATTAATATAAATTTAAATGTAGAAAGAATTAATAGTGGTAATAATACAGATAATTACTTTTATTATAATAACAAAATTTATTCATTTAATACACAAAAAGAGAATTTTGAATTGATAATAAGTGATGTAGAAAAACAACCAGAATATGTATATAATATAAATAATAAATTAATATTTACAAAAAATACTAATAATATAAAATATAATATTGATAAAGATAATTTTGGATCAGTTTTAATTTATGATAAGCAAACTAATAATATTGAAAAATATGATGATATCTATAAGGCTTCTTTTGATGAAAATTTCATGTATTTATTATATCGATCTAGGAATAATTATTCTGTAAAGAAAATTAATATTTAAAAGAAAGTAACTCATGTTGAGCTACTTTTTTATTTTCGAGTATTTATTTAAATAATTAAAAATATATTATAATTATTTATTAAAAATTATTAATATGATATAATCAGTTGTAGATAGGTAGTGTGAGAAAAATGAATAATAATCAAAATAATAATGTTGAAAAAAAATAATAGTTCAATCAACGATACTAAACAAAATGAAATTATAAATCAAAATAATGATGAGGTTAATTCAAATAAACCAAATAATAAAAATACCTTTAAACAGATATGTATAGTTTTATCAATTTTAGTGGGAGTTATTGGATGTGGAACTTATTTTATTATTCACTTCATTCTTAAATCAATGTTTACGCTTGATGAGACATCTTTGACATTTTTGGCATTTTTGAATATTTTATTTTTGAATGGTGGAGCTTTATTCTTTATTGGTATTTTTATTATTATCGCGGTGATATGGATTATTTATAGTATTATGAAGCTTATTAGTAAATCTCGTAAAAATTCGAATTAGTATTATATCACTTGTGTTAAGAACGAATGTTTAATATAATTATTTAGGAGCATTTAATAGTTGGGTGATTGCTGATCTTCTTAATTGAAGGGAAGCGGTATAATGAACAAGAAAGATTTTTTAATTCTATCTTTAGTAATTCTTATCTTCCTATTAATATTATTACTATTTATAGTTTTAATATAAAGAAAAATCACCTAACTCAGCAATGATTTAGGTGAACCATAATTGTATGGCAACACTCAACATGCGACATTGAATGTTCCTTTTTATTTTATGCAGTTATCTATATTATTTTCTAATTCATTTATATTTATAGAGTTTTTACAAGCTTTTTAAATATAAACATTTATTAAAACATTGCACAAAAAACAAATGTTTGATATAATTGATATTGGGAATATTTTACAGTTGAGTGCTTGCCAACTTCTATACGGAAGGAGGCTTTTGATATGCATAAGAAAGATTTTTTAATCTTATCGCTTATTCTAATTATCTTATTACTCATAGCCTTACTTTTTACTTTAGTAATTTAGTAAACTATAATATGAAAAAAGCACTCAATTTACTTTCAGTAGATTAAGTGCAAACCAAATCATTGGCGAGTACTCAACACTGTGATGTTAAGTATTCCCTTTTTTATTTTATGCAAGTTTCCTTGACATATTCATGATAACACATAAACGTACTTTTATCAAGTACGTTCTTTGTTTATATTTTACTCAATTTTTTGAGTTTTATAGCAATTTGGTGCAAGAAAAGAGACTTGAACTCTCACGAATTAATAATTCACTACCACCTCAAAGTAGCGCGTCTACCATTCCGCCATTCTTGCTTATGTTTTTATTATAAACACAAGAAAAACATAAGTCAATTAATTAAATACCACTCGTAATATTTTTAAGATTTTTCTTTAAATAATCACTAAAACTTGCTTTAACTAGATCTTCTTTTATAACTATGTCTATTTCTTTTAGGATATTTCCTTCATTATCAATTATTTCGGCTATACCTACTTTACTACCCTTTTTTAAGGGAGCAACTATTTTATCAGCTTTAATATTAAAACTATAATCATTTGGTTTTTGCGTAACCTTTAAAAGTTCGGTAGCGTCTTCTTTTAGATAAACTTTCACTTTAGATTTTTTACCCCTATCAACATTTATTTCCCCTAAAGATTTATCTTTTGAATAAATAATATTATTTTTAAAAGAATTAAAACCGTATGTTAATAAAGTCGCGGTATCTTTACTTCGAGCATCCGCGGATGAGGCATTCATAACAACACTAATTAAGCGTAAATCATTTTTCTTAGCAGTTGCAGTTAAGCAATATCCAGCATCTGTGGTATAACCTGTTTTTAGACCATCTACACCATCATAAAACCTAACTAATCGATTAGTATTTACAAGCCATACTTGAGAACCATCAGGTTTAGTTAAATAATCTTCATAAATAGAAGTAAATCTTAAAATATCTTCATGTTTTAATAATTCTTGAGCTATACGAGCCATATCTTGAGCAGTAGAATAATGGTTTTCATTATCAAGTCCATGAGGATTAGCAAAATGAGTATTTGTAAGGCCTAATTCTTTTACTTTAGCATTCATTTGGGCAACAAAGGCTTCTTCAGTGCCACTTATTTTTTCAGCCATCGCTACAACGGCATCATTAGCACTAGAAACGGCAATACATTTAAGCAAATCTTCAACTTTATATTCTTCCCCGGCTTGTAAAAATACTTGAGACCCACCCATTCCACTAGCATTTTTACTAATTAAAACTTTATCATTATAATTTAAATTACCATTATCTATTTGTTCCATAATAAGAAGTATACTCATAATTTTAGTCATACTAGCCATGGGAAGTTTTTCATTAATATTTTTTTCATATAAAATTTTACCACTAGCATTATCTAATAATATTGCACTTTTACTATCTAAATTAAGAGTATCCGCGGCTTTAACGGGTATTATCGATATAAAAAAAGTACATATTATTAGTCCTATAAATTTTTTCAATTTAACACCTCTTAATAAATATGTACGATTAGATAAACTATTTATGACAAAAAATATTAACTAATTCGATAATGTCCGACAATATTAGATGATTTTAAAATATCTTCTTCATAGTGTTTTTGGCTTTTACTAGCATGATGATAAACAAAAGGTATACCATTTTTATTACGATGTTCAGAAATAATGCCTATATGTTTTTTAAATACTACTATATCCCCTCTTTGCCATGAAGAAATATCTTTTAAATCAGTAGTCAGAGTTATAGCGTTATTTTCTAAATAGACTTTAATGTTTTCTACTCTTCTAAAATCAATATTTTTATCAACTACTTCTATATTATATTTATTACGATTAGCTTTGATATCATTATTAATTAATTCTCTTAAATCATAACCTGCGCCTAATAAACCAAAGGCAACAACATCAGTACATACTCCATAATTATCATTGGGATAACCAGTCGCATAATATTTACTTTGATATTGGGGTTTAGTTTTTAAATAAGCTTTAACACTACTAATAATGTCGGTAGCGTCATCTATACCATCATTATCTTTATCAATATTAGATATATATGTTTTAATATTAAAGTCACTATCAGTATATTTTTTATGGGGTATAATATTTAGATAATATAAAATATAAATAATAAGAATTAAAATTATTAGAAAAAGAAGAAATACTTTTAAATTGGAAGATTTCTTTTTTTTAAAAAATAATAAATAGATACTAATTAAACCTAAAAAAACTATTAAATAAGTCATATTAATCTCCTACTTATTTAAAAGTTTTAAAATAGCATTAGTATATTTATTTAGACTAAAGATTATTTTTTGACTAGTATAATTATTTTTAATAAAAATAACATAATCATCATCTAATATATATTTAGTAATATTATTATTATATACTTTACTATATTTGGCATGTTTTATTAAATCATTAATATTAGAATAAGTATATTCTTCTTGGTTTAAAGTAATATTAATATTAGATATGCCATATTCTATATAATTACTATTTAAATTAGCTGTATTAGGGTTATTAGGGGTTGAGGTAATATCAAAATATTTAGAATTATTTATTTTATTTAAAGTAATAGTATTATTAATATTAGAATATTTATGAGTATATTTATAATAATATGGGTTATCTATAAGTTCTATTTCGATATCAGTTATATTATCATCATTAATAATAAAAGTATATTTAGCATTTGTTTCTTGGCAGGTTAAGGTATTTTCATTAATATCACAACTAGCATTATTAAGTTTAGTTAAAATATTATATAAAAATATATATTCATAATCAGCTTCATAATAAGCATTAAATATTTCTTCTTTAGTTTCAGAATTATAACATTTTTGATCCTCTATTTGATAAGAAACAGAATTTAGGCCTTCAACTTGAGGAGTAGTATATCTTTTTCCTTTAGTTATATCATCAAAAAAAGTACCAGTATATGTTAAAACAAATTCTTTATTAGCAATATTTATTAAAAAATCATAATTAGAATTAATTAATTTTTGAAGATAGTTTTGAACAAGAATAGTTTGGGGATCTACTTTATTGGTTGGTATACTTGTTTCTTCAAGTTTTTTTAAATTACGTTCTTTTACTATATTAAAATATGTAAATATAAGAATTAAACTTATTATTAAAGAAAAAAGAGTTAATAAAAATTTTTTCATAACATACCTCTATAAACTTAGATATATTATATCATTAAAATTTAGTTTTAAATAATATTTTTATCTTTGTTTACACTTATTAATAATTTAACAAAATAATTATTTAATTTAGGATTACGTGCAAGAATTGGACCAATTATTGAAGTAACATAAAAATTATTTTTATAATACCCTTCTTTAGTGGTTTTAGAATTACCATAGCCTTCAATAATATCTATAAAAGGATTATCACAATTTTTGATTAACCATTCAGTATTTTGAAATCCTTTTATTTCTTCTTTTACTAAAGGAGTTGTAGCTTTAATATCCGCGGTTATAAATTCAGGATATTTTTCGATTTCATATAAATTTAAAAAGTCAAAAATACTTAGAGCATTTCCTGTTGCCAAAAGAATTTTATGGCTATTAATGTAGGTTAAAATATCTTTTTCATACTTCATTAAATGATTTTTTACTAATTCTAAATTTTTAGGTCGACCACTTCCAATATAAATAAAGTCATATTCAGAAAAATTTATTTCATCTTCTAAATTAATATTAGTTAGAGAATATTTTTGTTTATTTTTAGTTAATTCTTTAGTTAAGGCTTTAATATTACCATTTTCACCATATAAAGTTAATAATTCAGGATATAAATGAGCTATTTTTATCATATTTACTCTTCTTTCTTTTTAAAAGCTTCTTCAAAAGGTTTTACATAATCAAAATTTAGAATACCATAAACCTTAGAAGCTTTACTATGTAAAACTTTTTCTTTAATACTAGCAATATTTTCACCCATGACTATTTTTTCATTTTTAATATTAGCTAATAATAATCTTTGCTTAATATTTAAAGCATCAATACCACATACATATATTTTATTTAAACTAGAATTATTTAATAACTCAAATTCAATATCATAAAGCCAGGAAATATCATAATGATTATAACGACGAGATATTTCTAACCAACCAATAATAATATCTTTTTTATCTTGATCATGCATTACTTTAAATATGGCTTGATTATAAGTACTGGCATTTTCAGCTTTACAAGATATAGCGCGAAAAGTTTTATTATCATTAATAAAGTCTTTACTTGGTAATTTATTTAAATTATTAAGACTATTATTGATAGATGTAAAATCAAGATTTAATTGAGCTAAACAAGTATAACTAGCTAAAGTATTATAAGCATTATATAGCATGTCTCCCCCAATATTTATTATTTCATTATTAATAGTAAATGTCATTTTAGTCAAATCAAGATTTTTACCTATATATTGAGGTTCTTCATAAGTAAAAGAACAATTTGGACATTTATAATTACCTAAAGTTTCAATATTATAGTAACTATATTTTAATTTACTATTGCAATATGGACAATGATATATATTTAAGTTTTCAAATATTTGTTTTTTATAGGAATATTTATTTTTAGCTAGACTATAATAAACTATTTTATTTTTTAAATCTTTAGCAAAATTACGTAAATAAGGATCATCCATATTAGTTATAATAAGGGAATTTTTAGGAATGCTTTTTACTATGTCATCATAAACTAAATCGATATAATGTTGACGTGGAGGTTGATCTTTAGTTAAATTGGTAATAACAAGATAATCAGGTTTTATATAAGGTAGGATTGTTTTAGTATAACGTTCATCAACTTCTAAGACTAAAGCATCGGTTTTAATATGACCATTTAGGCTTGCATGCTCTAATAAAGCCGTGGTAATTCCCCAACTGAGGTTAGCTCCAGAAGAGTTATAACATACTGTTTTAGTATTTTTAATAGTCTCGGCAATTAATTTAGTAGTACTACCTTTTCCTGAAGAACCGGTTACAACAATTCTTATAGAAGGATATTGAAAGTTTTTTAATAAATCAGGATAAATTTTTAGAGCAACTTTGCCAGGTAAGGAACTACCTTTATGAAATATTTTACCAATTAAAATAATAATTTTACCAACTAATATTGCTAATATCTTCATATTTAAACACCTTATTTCTTTTTTATTATAGCACAATTTAGCTTTTACTTATATAAATTAAATAATTATTTTAAAATTCATTTATTATATTTAGTAATTCTTCTATTTCAACCGATTTATTAGCACTAAATTCATAAAGAATATTATTATTTACAAAAACTAATTCTTTTCTTAAAGGAATATTTTTACTAGGAGATAGAAAATAATAACCAGTAGTATTAATATTATTAGCAATAAATTCTTGAGCTTCTAAATAACCTCCGGTTGAATAAATAATATTATAATTTTTAAACTTATTTTTAGTTTCATAACTTGCATATTGCGTCATAAAAGCGATATGTAAATCTACCATTTTTCTTTTTGCAAGCCAAGCCATGTATTCTTCTTGGGTAAAATTATCCTCTAATTTTAAATCGATATCTTTATTAGCTAGAGAATAATCATAAAATTCTAAAATGCTTAGTTCAAGACTTTCTAGATAACCTTGATTATTTATTTTTATAGCACATTTACTAATTTTTTCATTATATTTTGAAGTATCAAATATAAATTTTATTCCTAAAGTTGTTTCTACTTCTGATAAAGTGGAAAAGTTATCACAAGAAATATTGGAAGTATTCTTAATATTAACATGGTTAGTTAGAGAAATACTTTCTGTATATTCTAAATCATTAGAATTAATTAAATTTAAAATACAATTATAAATAAAATCTTTAGCAAATACGGTCGTAGTCATAAATACTACTAATATTAAAATTGCTATTATTCCTTTTTTTGAAAAAATATTTTTATTTTCTTGTTTATAAATAGTCGCGTCTAATATTTTTTTATCTAATTCTTCACTAGTTTTAATTGAACTTAGAGCTTTACTTATTTGTTCTTTATTAATCATTATTACCCTCCTCTTTTAAAATTATTTCTAATTTATTTTTAGCTCTTTTTAGCTGAGTTTTTATTGTAGTTTCTTTTATTTTTAAAATTTGCGATATTTCTTTTATTTTATAACCATTATAATAGTATAAGATAATTACAATTCTATATTTTTTAGGTAGTTCTAAGATAGCCGTTAAAAGATTATTTTCTGGTAATATGAGTGATGATTTATTTTCATCTATTTTAGTTAAATACTTTATTTTTCTTTGCCATGAAGAAAAATATAAATTTTTACATTTATTTATAGTTACTTTAATACACCATTTTTTTAAATGTTCTTCATCATTAAATTTAGCAAAATTTTCATATAGTTTTATAAATACTTCTTGAATAATATCTTCGGCATCTGATAGGTTTTTAGTATAGCTATATGCTAGGCGTAATAAATCATTTTTGATTAAATGGTATATTTTAATAAAATCATTAGCCATTATAACCTCCTTGAAACTAGTTTCAATATATTAACAAATAACAAGCTTAAAAAGTTGCAAAATAAAAAAAAGAAGCAAGCTTGCTTGCTCTATTCTTCATTTAATTTACAACTGTAGTCTACTAAAGAACATTCAAATTCTTTAGAAATATTATGATTATCTTCAAACATTATAGTATGGACTTCAACCATATTATTAGATAAATTTTTAAGATATAGTGGAAAAATTTCAGTATTATTATAGTTAAATCTTAATTTTTCAAAAGTACTATTTTCTTTATTTAAATTAATTATAAAAGAGCCTATTTCAAAGTCATTTACACCATAATATTTATCATTTTCAAAGAAACCTAAGGAACTTAGAGGATCTGATGTTTCAAAAGTTTTTAGTAAAATAAAATCGTCCTCGCCTACTTTATGATAAAAACCAGCACGATAGGCTTCATAGGGAGTTGGAGTTAAATCGACCATTGCATAAGTTTCATCTTTACTTCCATTAGGATTAACATAATAAATAGCAGTTTTACCAGTTAAATTGGCATGATCAAACTGATCATATTTATCTGTTTTATTATTATCTAATTTAGAAATAATTAAATAAGAAGCAATGGTTGTGATTATTAAAGCAATAATTATTATGATTATATAACGTTTTTTCATAGAACCCTCCATTTAATTTTATATAATTATTATAGCATTTTTATTTAGGTATTTTCAATTAATTAAAAAATACTTTTATTTATTTGGAGGTAACTTTTTTTTGCCAACTTTTTTCATGGCATTTTGGACATTTCATATATCTTGTTTGACATATATGCATAGCTAAAAGGACTTGTTGGTAGGTTGGAATATATTTATAATGACATTTTTGACATTCATAATAACCTATAACTTGCTCTATTTGTAATAGTAAAAAATAAGTAATTACTAGAAAAATTAGGCTTATTATGATTATTAAATATCTAAGCCAATCTGATATTTTTAGGTATGATACTAGCAATATTATAGCTAAAATTATAATTGTAGAAGTTAATCCTAAGATATTTTCTAATATTAACATTTTTTTATCAGATTGCTCTTTTTGTTTAACCATTTCAATTAAGTTTTGCTCTAATTTTTCATTATATTGATCTTTTTTTAACTTCTCACCACTTAATAATTCATTGACAGTAATATTAAGTTTATTACATAGTTTTACAATGATAGAATAATCT
This sequence comes from uncultured Bacilli bacterium, assembly GCA_947632455.1. GTDB lineage: Bacteria > Bacillota_I > Bacilli_A > RF39 > UBA660 > Caccenecus. Next base: position 13,756 of record CANRPK010000014.1, on the reverse strand, counting down.
GGCATTGATTGCCCATTTTCCCAACGACTAACTGATTTATTAGAAACTCCTAAGCTTTCGGCAAGTTGTTCTTGAGTTAATCCCTGATCTTTTCTTAAGTCGGCAATAAATTTGCTAATTTTTTCTTGATTCATATTTTGCTCCTTTCAAACATAATTATAGATAATTATTATAATAATTAACAGGACGTAAAGTGAGAGTTAGAAAAAGATGATAATAAATATTAAATCTATAATATTTTTTTAGTCATATCTATAAGTCGAGGATGATAGCCATTTTTTTCATAAAATTTAATTGCATTTTCATTATAACCAAATACTCCAAGTAAAATATCTTGACATTCATGATTAAGTAAATATTTTTCCATAGAATTTAATAATATTTGGCCATATCCTTTGCCACGACAATTTTTTGATACAATTAATTCAGTAATTCTACCGCGTTTAGGAGCTTTAAAATCATATTCAAAAGCAGCTTCATTATTTATTAAGCCCACGATTAAACCTACTATCTTTTGATTTTCACTATATAATAACATTTTTCCATTATATTTTTTTATTTCTTCGATAGTTTTTTTAAAATATTTTTCCCGATATTCTTCTGTTATAATATTATATTTTTCTTTATCTATACTGGCAATATATTCTTGTAATTCGACAAATAAATCTTTAATTTCTTCATCATATTGACTACTGTATTCTATTACCATTTTGTTTACTCTAACTTTCCATATTCTTCATCTAGTACTGGTTCTAACCAAACATTTTCCGTTTCTTCACCTGGTACTTCTACAGCTATATGACTAAACCAAGAATTGTGTCTTGCTCCATGCCAATGTTTAACGTTTGCTGGGATTACAATTATATCTCCAGGAGATAGTTTTTGGACTTCTTTTCCTTCTTCTTGATAGGAGGCTAGTATTTTTGTCAAATCTATTATGAAACTAAGAAGTTCATTACTAAATCAATTAATACATCTTTTTCTTTAGGATTAGACTCAGCAATAAGTAATGTAATTGCAACAAGTGTATTGTTATCAATAACTTGACCTTTTTCATTATATAAAATATTATAAAATTTTAAGAAATATATAAATAAGGTAGCAGCTATTCTTTTATTGCCATCAATAAAAGTATGATTTTTAGTTATTAAATATAAGAAATTGGCTGCTTTTTCTTCAATAGTAGAATACAAATCTTTTCCATCAAAAGATTGATAAATATCTGCTATTATAGATTTTAAGCCTTCATCTCTTTCAAGAGCAAATAAATCACTATCATTTCCAAATTCAAGTTGACTAACTATATTTTTACAATCTTCATAAGTAATTTTTTTATTGTTTTTTGTTCCATTTGGTTTAGTAATTTTTTTATGATCATAATCATCAAGCAAATTTAAAGCATTTGAATAATTATTTATTACTTTAATGATTTCTTGAGCTTCTATTCCTGTTAATTCGGTATCTATTCTTCCAGCAATATCTATTAATTTTATTGTTTTTTCAAGATATTCTAATCTCTTTTGATTAACTGCATAACCTTTAATCATATAATCTTTTAATACTTTAGTTGCCCATTTTCGAAAAATAATACCATTTTTAGAGTTTACACGATACCCTACACTAATTATCATATCTAAATTGTAATAATTTGTTGACTTTGCACTAAATTCGGAATTTCCGAATTTTCTTAAAGTTTCTTGTTCATCTAATTCTTTTTCTTTATAAATGTTCTTAATATGTTCATTTATTGTTGATCTTGACTTGCCAAATAAAATTCCCATTTGTTCTTGTGTAAGCCACACGGTTTCATCTTTCATATTGACTTCTAGTTTAACATTTTGATTTTTAAATAGTATAATTTCATTTTTCATTATTTACCATTCTTTCATTTGATTTATAAATGATTATATATCAAGAATATTTATTTAACAATGTATTTTTGGTTTGTTTTAATCTTTTGTGATATAAAACATTATAGTATAGAAAAACAGTTAAATTTTTTAATCACTTAACTTGTTATATTCTTCATTTGATACCGGTTCTAACCAAACATTTTCAGTTTCTTCACCTGGTACTTCTACAGCTATATGACTAAACCAAGAATTGGGTCTTGCTCCATGCCAATGTTTAACGTTTGCTGGGATTACAATTATATCTCCAGGAGATAGTTTTTGGACTTCTTTTCCTTCTTCTTGATAATAACCATATCCTGCAGTACATATTAAAACTTGTCCTCCACCAGATTTAGATGCATGAATATGCCAGTTATTTCGACAGCCTGGTTCAAATGTGACATTTGCAAAACTAATGCCATTAGTAGTTTTAGCAAGAGGATTTAAATAACTATTACCTGTAAAATATTGTGCATACGCATTATTGGGATTTCCTAATCCAAATACATTTAATTTATCAAATTCTTCTTTATTCATTTTCATTATCACTCCCATATACTTCTTCAATTAATGGAAAAGTACTCCAAGCTTTAGGCCAACCACTATAAAAAGCAAGTTGGGTTATTGCTTCAACTACTTCCTCTTTTTTAAGGCCATGTTCTTTGCCCATTACAAGATGACTTTTTAATTGAGGGAAAGCTCCCATTGTAAATAATGCAGAAATAGTTATTAGACTTCTATCTCTTGGTGATAGTTGATCTTCTCTTGACCATACCTCCCCAAATAATACATCATCATTTAATTCGGCAAATAAAGGGGCAATATTGCCTAACTTATCTCTGCCCGCTGTTTGTTTTTTCATTTTTATTCCTCCAAACTTTTAAATCTTTCTACTTTCGTACTTATATTTCCTACATAATCCAACTTGTTATATCACTATCTGATACGTTATTAGATAATCTTTTAGCACTTATAAAATTTAGGTTACTATATGTATTTTTTAAAGTATTAAAACTATTATTTACACTTGTACCACCTGATGTTGCAAAGACATAAATCTTTTTATTTTCAAGATTGTTTTCTTCAATAAACGTATTAATAATTCTTGGGGCTAAATCCCACCATACAGGAAAACCAATTAAAACAGTATCATAATCACTTAAATTAGAAACTTTATTTTTTATTTTTGGTCGTGATGAAGGATTACTCATTTCAATAGATGACCTACTATTATTATCATGCCAGTTTAAATCATCGTCGGTATATTTATTTACTGGTTCTATTTCAAATAAATCCCCTTCTATAACTTTAGCAATTTTACTTGCTACATCTTTTGTTATGCCACTTGCTGAAAAATAACTTACTAAAATTTTATTCATAAAATCATTCCTTTCCTTCTTACTAAAATTTTTAGTACCAATCATGTTTTTCATTTCTATCTAAAGCATTTATTTCTTGCATTTCGGTATTAGTTAATTCAAAATTATAAATATCCATATTTTCTTTTATATGATCAGGATTAGAAGATCCTGGTATAACCACAACGCCTTTTTGTAAATTCCAGCGAAGTATTACTTGGGCCGCGGATACATTATGATTATTTGCTATTTTTAATATTGTTTCATTATTTAAAAGTTCACTAGTGTGTCCTCTTCCTCCAAATGGATACCAACCTTGGACTACAATATCTAGGTTTTGAATATATGGTATGACATTATTTTCTTGATAGAATGGATGAATTTCATTTTGAACTAAAGCTGGTTTAATATTAATTTGAGGTAGAAAATCTTCTAATTCTTCAACATACCAATTAGAAAGTCCTAATGAATGAATCTTTCCACTTGTTACATATTTTTCCATTTCCTTATAGGCACTTACATCAAAATCACCTGGATGATGTAATAGCATCATATCAATATAATCTATATCTAATTTTTTAAGAGCTAATTCGATGGCTTCTTTTGGGTTATCGTATTGGGTAGGATAAATTTTAGTAATAACGAATATTTCTTCTCGAGGTATTCCTGAATCCCTAATAGCTTTACTTATTTCTTCTTCATTGCCATACATATAAGCTGTATCAATTAATCTTACCCCTGATTTTAAAGCACTAGATACTGCATTATAGCAAGTATCACCTGTTAAGCTATAAGTTCCAAGGCCATTTAGTGGCATTTCATAACCACTATTTAAAGTAACAACTTTTTTATTTATATTAAAATTTAATGATTTATAATTAGTATTTATTAAATTATTCATATTTTTATTTTCCTTTATATTATCAAAAACTTTAATTCCTAATATTTTTATAATAATTCCTGTATCATAACCATTTTGGGAATGGGGATTTAATTTATGAACGTTACTTATTTGATAAACTAAGGCTTTAAATTCTATTGTTCCACCATCTTTTAAATGAAATGGAATTGGGATTAATAAAACTAATAATATTAAAATAATAATTAGCCGTTTTTTCATTTTTACTCCATTTCTATTATTTATATTATAGCATACATATAATTACAAAACTAGAAATAGCTATTAAGTTAGTTTATTCTAGCAATTAGATTTTTCTTTATAATATAAAACTATACATAATAATGCGAGTAATAACTCTATAATTAATGAACCAATACTAGTTATAAAAATTGTTGTTAAAGTATTATATAAACCATGGAAAAAAGCACAACAAAATACTGAATTTGTTTTTCTATAAATATAAGCCAGAAAAATACTAAACATAATTATTCCTAACATAAAAGGAAAAAAACTAAAGTCAAATAAAGCATATCCTTGAATTATTTGAAGTGGAGCATGCCATAGTCCCCATATAATCCCAGTAATTAAAGCACTAACAATAAAGGAATGCTTTTTTTCTAAATTAGGTTGTAATACTCCTCGCCATCCTAATTCTTCAAAACCTCCTCCAAAAGTTAGAGCATATATAAATAAAGGTAATATAAAATATAATGGTATTTCTTTATTATAAGTGCCAATAAAGGCAAAACTTAAAATTAAAATAATACTAAAAGAAATTAAATAAAAATAAGTTTTTTCTTTTTTGTTAAATATAAAGTGAAAGATGTTTTTTAGATCCTTTTTACTATCTAATAACATAATTGATGCAATAGTAGGTCCTAAAGTCCCGATAATTCCTATCAAACCACTTAAAAAATCGGGATATTTAGCAACATTAAATTTAATTAATAAAATAACTATTAACCAACTTAGCCAGCTTATTCCAAAAGTGATAAACAAATATTTTTTTACTTTATTTTTCATATTTCATCAATTTTATTTCCTTACTCTAAAAATTTTTAATATAGTTCATGATTATAACTTTCAAGTAGTTCTTGACATTTTTTATTTTCAACCTGATGTATTTGTAAAATATCTTTCTCTTTATTTTCTAAATAATTATATATCATATCATCTCTAAAACCAATTTTGGCAACTTCTTTTCTATTACTTACAAAATAAATTTCTTTAATATTGGACCAAATAATTGCTGATAAGCACATAGGACAAGGTTCACTAGTAGAATAAATAACACAATCAGTTAAATCATGAATATTTAATCTTTTACATGCATCACGAATAGCAATTATTTCAGCGTGCGCTGTGGGATCTTTTTCTTTTAAAACTTTATTATTTCCATAGCCTATTATTTTATTATCTTTAACAATGACCGCTCCAAATGGACCGCCTTCTAAATTTTTAACTCCTAATTTAGCAAGTTCTATTGCTTTATCGAAATATTTTTGCATACTCAATCCTCTCTTTATTAATGTACTTTATTAATTAAATACTAACATAAAGGCGAGTAATTTTCAATAACTACTCGCTTTTTAGAATAATACTTATTTTATTATTAAGCAAATATATTTAAATACATAATAAATCAATACAACCATAGCCAAGATAGTGGCTTTACAAATTAAATTTATTACTTCTTTTAGTTTATTCTTATTAAATCTGACCACAGATGGACCATAAATTAGCAAAAGAAAAAAGCCTTTATTTGCAAGGGCTTTTTATTTTATTAATCATCTCTTCTTCCAAATAATAAAATTAATCTTAAAATTTCAAGTAATGTTGATGCTATACTAGCAACATAGGTAAGTGCTGCTGCAACTAGTACATTCTTGCCTTGTTTTAATTCATAACTTTTAAAAAAGTGAGAATAATCCAACTCTTTTAAGGCTCTTTTACTAGCATCAATTTCAACTGGTAATGTAATAATTTGAAATAATAAGATAACGAGTTCTAATCCTATTCCTATCCAAATTAAATTAAGAGAACTAAATATCACCCCTAGAATAATTGCTATATATCCTGCATAAGAAGAAAAATTAACAAGAGGAATAAGTGAAGCTCTTATTCGCATAAACACGTAGCCAACTTTATCTTGGATGGCATGACCGCATTCATGACAAGCAACACTAACACTAGAAATAGAAGTCCCTCGATAATTATTAGAAGATAATCGCACCTCTTTTTTTCTTGGATCATAATGATCGGTTAAATATCCACCTATTTCAACTACTTTTACATCATTTAAAGAATTTTTATTTAATATCTCTCTTGCTGCCTCAGCTCCAGTTATATTCCTTTCATTTTTATAGCCATTGTATTTTTTATATGTAGTTGTAACAAATATCTGAGCTATTGTTGACAAGAAAAATGCAAGTAATGTTAAACCATAAGATATAAAATAATAATCCATGTTATCTCCTTCCTAACTAAGTAACTTAATATAATTCTTTATTTCTTTTTCATTTAGTACTTTTCCTTGACTTACAACCTTATCAGCAATAATTAATGTTGGAGAATTAGTAACATTATATTTATTTAGAGATTTTTCATCTTCTAATAATGTTATAACTATTTTTTCTTCAATATTAGATGATGCCCTTTCTATATTTTTCATTAGTTTCATTCTATTGCTAGAATTTTTTCCAATAATTTTTATTTCCATTATATTCACCTCATTATGATTGTATAAAATCATATTTATTATTTTCTTATGAATTTATTAAGAATTATTAAAATATATCTTTTTTTATAAAAAGCAACTGGTAAAACAGTTATTTCTATTATTATTATTATTTTTCTGCATTATTTTTTTTGCTTTTATATTTAGGTATTAAAAATTCTAATGTCAAACCATGATCGTTATATGCTTTTATTGTTCCACCGTGTATTTCAATAAATTCTTTACAAATGGATAATCCTAATCCAGATATTTTCCTTGAATTATCAGTAGTGAATAATGGTTCAAATATTTTATCTATTATTTTTTCATTTACGCCTGGTCCATTATCTTTAACAATAAATTTTATATATTCTTTATATGGAGAAATATCAATTAATATTTTTCCGCCATCTTTTAAATATCTTGCACTATTAGAAATCATATTAGAAAAAATTCTCTTTAATTTCAATATATCAATATTAAGGTATTCTTCTGGTATATTGGTAGTTACTGTAAATTTAATGTTATTGTTATCTAATTCTATTTTATAATCATTATTTAATTCATTTACTATATCCTTAACTTGCACTAAAGTAGGTTTTAATTCAATTCTTTCTTGATTTAATAAATAATCATCAAAAGTTGATAATATATCTTTAATATTTATGGCTTTTTCATTTATCTTTTCGTTATATTTTTGAGATTCTTCACCCAAATTTTGGTCTTTTAATAAATTAGAATAGCCAATAATAGATGTAAGTGGAGTTTTAATATCATGAGAAATACTGGCAATAATTCTAGTTTGTTCAGCTTTTTCTTCATCCAATCTATCAGTTAAATTGGCAAACTCATTTGCAATCAAATCAAATTCTGTATTTAATGGTCTTTTTTTCGGCTTTTTACCAAATTTATAATTTCTAATATCATCTATTAAAGTATTAATTGGTTTTAAAAGTGTTTGTCTTGTATATATAAATGTTATGAAAAGAATGATAGTTACTAGTATTATTTGTATAATAATTAATTCTAGTATTGCTCTTGATATATTGCTATGGTTATCAAAATATATTTTTATTAAATAGGTATTATCCGTTGTTTCTAACATTTTTGTTATTAAAGGTACATCAATTTTTATTTTATTATTTGTTAAATTCTTTCCAGAAATATCTTCAATATTTATAATTAAATTATGTTTTTTTGCTACTTCCTTTATATCTATTAACATATCTTCATAAGAATCATATTTTTTTTCTACTTCATTATTAAATATTTCCGATTTTAAAGCTTCAATTTTAAGAATTATAGGATTGATTCTAAATGTAAGCCACAATACTAATGTTATAAGATTAACAACGCTACCAATAATAACAGCGTATATAAACCTTTTTTCAAGTCGTCTATTCTTCATTGCTGTTCCTCAAAAATTTATAACCATATCCCCAAACAGTTATAATATACTTATCATTATCTTTGAGTTTATCTCGCAAACTTTTAATATTAACTGCTACCGTACCAACATCGCCATATTCACTTCCCCATACTGCTTCAAAAATTTGCTCTTTAGAAAGGACTATTCCAGCATTTTCCATAAAATATTTTAATAATTCAAATTCTCTTGTAGTAAGATCTAATTTGACACCATTTTGTTTAACTTCAAAACTTTCCTTATCTAAAACTAAATCACCAATAACTATTGTTTTTTTGTTATTACTTTGTCTTGAACGATCTTTAAGTCGTAAATGTGATTTAATTTTTAATACTAATTCTGTATTATCAAATGGTTTAGTAATATAATCATCTCCACCAATTTCATATCCTAACATTTTATCTAAAAGTTCAGTTTTTGCTGTTAAAAATATAATAGGAATATTTACATCATCTCTAATTTTAGCACACAACTCCGTTCCAGACATTTCAGGCATCATTATATCTAATAAAATTAAATCAAAATGTTCATTTTTTATTAGTTCTGGGACTTCAAGAGGATTATTAGCTACTTTAGAATCAATATCTTCTTTTTTTAATATTAATGCTATAAGCTCTGATATATCAGTATTATCATCAACTATTAAAACTCTTTTCAAATTATCGCCTTCTTAACATAATTATTATATCACATAATTTGCTATCTTCTTATACTAATGCCTTTGCTCTGATTATGTAAGGCCAAAAGAAGTGCTGATGGTATTTCTTCTTTTTTAGATTCTTCGCTTTCTTCTTGTTTAGCAATTTCTAATAATGAATCTAAATCATCCTTTTTTACATCAGATACTATTTTATTTGCAAATATTTTTTCTCCCGTTTTTTTATCATAAACACATCCATAAGCTGCATCAATGTAAAATCCATTTTTATCACAAATTATTGTATGATAATAATTTCCCTCAAAATATGATGGTAATAAACAAGTAACTAAATTTGCATCATCAAGATATTTTATAAGTTCCCAAGAAACATGATGACAATAACTTTGAACTACATAATTTTTTAATATATCCATTGCATTGGTATTATTTTTTAAATAATGATATGTAGAATAAAAAGAATATTCTCCAAATTTATTGCTGAATATATTAAACTTACCATTTGAAACTGTTATATCGTCAATATATGGTGATAAAAGAAAATAATCTTTAATATTTTTATCAATCGTTGAATCTGATAGGCTACCAATAGTTCTCATGGCTAAAAATATATCATCTTCCATTGAAAATCCAGCTTGATTTAGTATTTCATAAAATAATACAATATGCTCTGGGTGCTCTGTTAATACAAAATCTCTTAAATTATAGTATAATTCTACATATGGATAATCATCTTGATATTTTTTTATTACATCTAATTTAATTAATCCCGTTTTTAACCCAAAAAGTTCAATAATTTTTTTGAATTTTTGGTTATTGATATTTGTATACTTTTCTTCATTTTCGACATACATTTTGTAATAATCCATAAATTAATCACCCCGTATGGCTATTTATCCTTATATATTTTTCAACATTTCTTACATTGAATGCTTTTATAACATCTTTATCAAAATCAAAATCTACTAATTCTCCTTCATACTCTATGCTTTTGACTATTCCATATTTTATCAGCTTCTTTTTACCAATTTCGTGAATATCTATCACATTTACTACATAAATGTTCAACGCTTTCAGGAGATTCTAAATCTGTCGAATGGGCATGAGTTTTTTTGACTAACTTTCTTAAAATTTCAGGATTTTCTAACATTGAACATGGTCGTAAATGATTTTTATTAAATGGGTTTTTGAATTATACAAAATAATCATGTTCTTAATTATTTTGTAATAAATCTTCCTATTCGTTTACAATTATACATAATAATTATTATTATTTTTTATATAATTTATTAAAAATTATTAAAAATAATATATTTTTTATAATTGCTTTGATTTTTTAAAATATTCATTTAGTTTTTCAAGTTCAATAATTCCAATTTTACTAGACAAAAATTCTTTTGGATAAACACGCCAATCGCCATATTTTTCTACTACTAATTTGCACATTTTATCAACTAAATCATGTTTCTTATTTTCATCTATATTCCAAGAAAAAACCTCAGTCACTCGATATAATGAGTAAGCTAACTGAATAAATCTTACATAGTATTTATATTGCTCATATTTGCTTGCTTCTTTTAGTTCTCTTTCCAAATAATCACAAACTTCAAAAATATCAAATAAATTATTATTAAATTGATTATTTTTAGAAGAAACCCCTTCATTAGCTCTACGACGATAAAAATAATCAGCATCATTAAATTTTAATATTCTTTTGGCTTTAAACAATTTAGCATAAGTAAAAGCAATATCTTCCCACATTCTTTCTTCTATAAATAGGGCATTTTTAATCGTATCACTCCTAAATAATTTATTACATACAGATGGAGATTCATCTAATATTATATCAGGATTATCAGCGACATTAAGAACACTACCTTTTGTTTGAGATATTCCCTTAAAACTATTAATTAAATAATCACTATTTTTAGCAAAAACTAATCCAGTGGTTATAATCTCAGGATTATCATATTTTTTAGCCATATCATACATTTTAGCATACATATTAAAATTTACATAATCATCACTATCTAAAAAGCCAATATATTCTCCTGTTGCGTGTTCAATTCCTTTGTTTCTTGTAGCTCCTTGACCTAAATTTTTAGAATTAGTATAAATTTTAATTTTATTTGGATATTTCTTTTCATATTCTTTTAATATTTCTAAACTTTTATCGCTAGAAGCATCATCAATAGCAATAATTTCTATTTCTTTTAATGTTTGATTAATTAAAGAAGCTAAACAATCCTTTAAATACTTTTCTGAATTATATACTGGGACAATAATACTTACTTTCATATTTATTAAAATTTTTCCTTCCTAAAAATAAATAATTTTCAAATATAATAATTAAGTATAAAAGGAAAAAATTAAGTAATTATTATTAAATTATTAAAAAATATTAAAGAAAGATAAATATGATAGTCATTTTTATAATAAAAGAATATAATCATTCCCAAAAATAGAAAGATATATTTGTCAGTAAGTAAAATGATAGTTAAAAGCTGGACCACATTCAAGACATATTTTGGTATTAGGTTATTCAAAACAAATATATTTCTTTTTGATCAAGTTAAAAACATTAAACTTTTTTGACACAAGTGATTAGTTGCTTATATTTAATTAATTAAATTAATTTAAGTTTAGAGGTATCATTAAATTTTTTTTATTTCTTATTGCAAAGTTTTAATTTATCTTTCATTAAATAGAATTGAAAAATATAAATATACTAATTTTTCTTATAAAGAAATAATTAAAAACATATCAAGAGAATTTGTTAAGGAATTTATAGTTGAAAAAAAATATACAAAGCAAAGAATAATATAATTAAATATATCTAAATAAATCTAATAATTTTGGACCACAGATGGACCATGAATGACACAATAACTTTTGGACCATAAATTAGCAAAAGAAAAAAGCCTTTATTTATAAGGGCTTTCAGTTTGTTGACAAAGTGGTATGTTTAAATGAACATACTGCTTTTTGTCTGAAAATTTTTAATATATCAGTAATTTTTTTGAAAATAACGTATAAATTATAATGCTTTTTGTCTTTTTTCCATTTCCAATTTGCCATTTTCTTTAAATTATGACATGCAAAAATTAAGGTCGAATATTGGTCATTTTTTTGTAATCCTCTATACCTTGTATATCTAAGTCCCATTTGTTCTTTGCAATCTCCAAATGTTCTTTCAACAGTTTCTTTTCTTAATGGATAATTATCTTTCCAATTTTGAGTATACCTGTTTTCATTCATTTCTTCTTTGTATTCTTCCCAGATATGTCTAGTTATTACTTTCTCATTGTTTTTACTTTTGGTACATTGCTCTTTTAATGGACAACTTTTACATTTCTCTGAATTTGATTTATATAATTTGTAACCATTTTTATCTGTTGTGCTATATTCCAATATCTCATTATTTGGACAGATATAACAATTATAATATTCATCATAAACATATTCGTATTTTCTAAATAAGCCTTTACTTGTCATGGGTCTTTTATATGGCATAAGTGGTATTTGATTATTTAATATTATTTCTCGACATATAGGTGGTGTTGTATATGCTGCATCTAAACATACATTTTTTATTTTATCTTTAAATTTACTATTTAATACTGCATATGCTTCAAAAAATGAAACACTATCATGTATATTCCCTGGTATTGTTGTTTTTGATAGTACAAATCCATTTTTATCTGTAAATATATGATGAGAATAAGCAAAACATTTTTCCTTTTCTCCTTTATGAAAGCATCCACTTTCTGGATCTGTTAGACTTTCTTTTATATGTTTAGTCTCAGCATTCTCTATTATTTCTCCTGTTTCTTCATTAAACATTATTTCTGTTCTTTCTATATTTTTGAGTGGTTTCTTTCCGTGTAATATTCTATCTTCATTTATTTCTTCTAACATTTTATCTTCATATATTTTTTTTACTATTTCTACTTCGACATCTTTATGTTTATTTTTATTTGCATTTGCTTTTTGATGAGTGCTATCTCCAAATACACTTTCCATATCTATAAATTTATATTCTATCGCTTGATTTAATATTTTTTCAAATATTTCATTAAATACTTCACTATCTTTATATCTTCTTATATAATTTTTACTCCATGTTGAATAATTTGGTATATCGTCATACATACTTAATCCCAAAAACCATCTATATGCAATATTAACTTTACATTCTTCACATGTTCTTCTCATACTATTTATTCCAAATATTATATTTATAAATATCAATTTAAAAAGTACCATTGGAGGAACACTTGGTTTTCCTATTTCACTATATAAATCTTTTACTAATTCTTCAATAAAAGTAAAATCTATACAGTTATCTAGTTTTCTTACTAAATGTTCTTTTGGTACTAACTCTTCTAATGTACTTAATATTATACAATCTTTTTTATAATTTTGTCTGGTCATTGCCATTTTTATCACTTACTCCTTATTGCACCTATATTTACATTATATCATTTTTTCAATAAAAAAGTAAGGCTTGTAAGCTTAATTTTAGGTACAATAAGCAGCCTTACATTTATATTATAATATATTTTTTTCAAAATAAAAAGACTATTAGCAAAATTTCTTTTGTCAACAGTCTGAAAGCCTTTATTTATAAGGGCTTTTTATTTTATTTAATGGTGGCTCCAACGGGAATTGAACCAGTGACACAAGGATTTTCAGTCCTCTGCTCTACCGACTGAGCTATGGAGCCAAATGGCGGTTCGTACGGGATTCGAACCCGTGGTCTTCTGCGTGACAGGCAGACGTCATAGGCCTCTAGACTAACGAAC
>CANRPK010000013.1 GCA_947632455.1 uncultured Bacilli bacterium | reverse complement strand
AAATTTGACAAAAAAATAACCATTTTATAATGGTTTATACAATTTTTATATTTTAAAACTGATAAATTTCCGTTTTTTTAATAGGCAAAGCCTTAATATTATGTTATACTTAAAATACTATAGGTGGTTTATATGGAAAAAATAATAGGTAAAGTAAAAGAAGTATATCTTCCTTTAGAATATAAAAATAATCAAGTTTTAGATATTATGTTTCGAACTAATATAGGTTTTACTATTGAAACTAATAATAAATTAACCAAATATACTTTTAAAATGGATGAATTTAATTCCCAAATTTTAAAAGATGATTTAGTTATAATTACTAAACAAATAATAGATAATCAAGAATTTATTGATATTAGAAAATGTGAAGCTTATGAATAAAGAATATGGTTTTTTAGGTTTATATGAACATAATTTACAAGCTTATAAAAAAGTAAAAAGTGCTTTTACTAAAGATAATGTAGTCGGAATTGTGCATGCGACTGGAACAGGTAAATCATATATAGGTTTACAATTAGCTTATGATAATAAAAATAAAAAAACTATATATGTTGTGCCTAGCTTAAGTATAGTTGAACATTTGCAAAAAATACTTGCTAAAACTAATGTTTTCCTTCCCAATCTTGAATTTCGAACTTATCAAAGTTTTGTCAATTTAAGTAAAGAAGAAATGGCTAGTATTCCTTGTGATTTATTAATTTTAGATGAATTTCATCATTTAGGCGCGCCTATTTGGGGAGCTAGAATAAATACTTTTATAGAAACACATCCCGATATTAAAATATTTGGGCTTACAGCTTATACTATAAGAGATAGACATACTCCTTATGAAAGAGATATGGCTAATCCTGAAACGCAAGAATTATTTTCCGGTAAAATTGCTAGCTATTATGATTTATGTTCTGCTATCCTTGAAGGAACTTTACCTAAACCAATTTATAAAAGTGCCTATATTCATTTAAAAGAATTAGAAGAAACTCTAGAAAGAAAAGTAGCGAAATTATCCTCTAAAGATAAAGAAAGCTATCAACAACTATTAGAAGAAGTAAAAAGAAAAATTCATATGGCTTCTAATATAAAAGATCTTTTAAAGAAAAATATAAAACCAACTGGTAAATATATATATTTTTGCCCTCCTGCCAATATCGAAGGGGAAAATGATATTGAAACTATTAAAAAACAAGCTTTAGAATGGTTTAAAGAAATTGCCCCAGAAAGTGAAATAATTTTTTATACTTCAACTAGTGAAATGGGCGAGTTAGGTAAAAAAAATCGCGAAGCCTTTTATAATGATACGGATTTAAATGGAAATAATGTTGACCAAAAATTGCGAATTATGTTTGCTATAAATCAATATAATGAAGGTAATCATGCACCTAATATTGATGGAGTAATCATGGGTAGAGCAACTTCATCTGATATTATTTATTTTGAACAATTAGGTCGCGCCTTAAATGTAAGGGGAAATACAGTTCAAGAATTTGCTCGACTAGAAAAATTATCTTTAGACGAATTAATCAAAATGTGTGAACAAAGAGATATAAAAATTAATGATAATACTTCTAAAGAAGAATTAATAGAAAAACTAATTGCCCCAGTTATTATTGATTTAACTAATAATTTAAGTTACATTAAAGAATTAGAAAACAATTTAACTAATCGCTTAAAAGAAATAACTTCATCTAATTCTAGTTTATTACCTTTAGATATTAAAATAACTGATGCTTCATTTGATATAGAAATTGCCAATCAAGATTTATATGAAACTCTTCGCTATGTCACGGATCGCTTAACTATGACCTGGGATGATTATTATGAATATGCTAAAGCTTATTATGAACATTATGGCAATTTAAATATTCCATATCATTTTAGAACCAACGATGGTTATACTTATGATGAAGAAGGTACTATCTTTTTAGGGGAGTGGTTATATCGCCAAAAAAAGAATGAAAATCCTGAAACAAGCCGTGGTAAATTATTAATCCAAATTGGTTGTAATTTTAATATTAAAAGTAATTTATCTTGGGATGAAATGTATGAGTATGCTAAAGCTTATTATAAACATCATGGCAATTTAGAAATACCTTGTCGTTTTAAAACAGATGATGGCTATACTTATAAAGAAGATGGAAAAATTAATTTAGGTCGTTGGCTTTTATTTCAAAGATTACGTCTTGACCATAATAGCAATCGAGTTAAGTTATTAATGGAAATAGGTATGCGTTTTGAAGTTAGAAAAAATAAATCTTGGGACGAAATGTTCGAATTAGTCCAAATATATTATAACCATCATCATAATCTTGATATGCCTACTTTATTTAAAACTAATGATGGTTATACATATGACGCTAATGGTTCTATTAATCTAGGTCGTTGGTTAGGAACTCAAAGAATAGAGTTAGATCCCCAAAGTTCTAGAGGCCTTCTTTTAGCTAATCTTGGTTTAAAATTTGAACATAAAATAAAAAATCGCCGTTCCTGGGACGAAATGTATGAATATGCCAGAATATATTTTGACCATCATGGCAATTTAGAAATACCTAGTCGGTTTAAAACAGATGATGGTTATACTTATAAAGAAGATGGAGAAATTAATTTAGGAGTATGGATACTTAATCAAAGAAAATTACTTACCCCCGATAATCCTAAATATAAAAAATTAGCTCAGATAGGTATGCGCTTTAATCGTAGTAACTTAATTTGGGAAGAAATATATTATTATGCCAAAGTTTATTATACCCATCATGGTAACTTAGAAGTTCCTCTAAATTTTAAAACCGATGATGGCTATACCTTTAAAAAAGATGGTAAAGTAAGTTTAGGTAATTGGATAGCATCTCAAAGAAAAAGAGTTGCTCCCGATAGTGAAAGGGGCAAACTCTTAAGTCAAATAGGCATGCGCTTTAACCGTAGTAATCTGTCTTGGGATGAAATGTATGAGTATGCTAAAATATATTTTGCCTATCATGGTAATTTAGAATTAAAATATAAATTTAAAACTAATGATGGTTATACTTATAAAGAAGATGGTACAATTAAACTAGGGGAGTGGGTATACTATCAAAGAAGAAATATTAAACCAGAGAGTAATCATGGTCTTCTATTAAATAGAATAGGCTTAATTTGGGATAAAGAAAAAAATAATGCTGAAAATAAATTAATATGTGCTAAATATAATATTGATTATGAACTAAATAAATCATTTTTATCATTTATTTCTACGCCTATATTTGCATTAAAAATAAATTTTTTATTAGAAAATAATATGCCCCTAACTGATGATAAAGGTCTTCTTTTAAATATCTTTTATTTAAATAGTTTTGATATTAAAAAAATTTATGATATAGATATTGAAGAACTAATAAAAAATAAATATCCTTTACCTGAAACTTTAGGCCGCAATTAAAAAGAAGAAAATTTTTCTTCTTTTTTTATAATACAATCGCGATTAAATTATTAGCTCCTTTGTTAACTATTTTAGTCACAGTTTGGGATAATTTATATCTTGTTGCCTCTGGCATCATTGAAAGTTTAGCTTGAATACCTTCTTGAACTATAGCTTCTAAACTTCGACCAAATATTTCACTTTGCCATATCGAATTAGGATCTTTTTCATAATCTTTCATTAAATAATTAATTAACTCTTTACTTTGTTGTTCTGAACCAATAATAGGCTCAAAAGTTGATTGTACTTCTACTTTCATTAAATGCACTGAAGAAGCAGTTGCTTTTAGTTTAACCCCATATCTAGTCCCTTGTTTAACTATTTCTGGCGTTTCTAATTTCATATCTTTAATAGTGGGATAAACAATTCCATATCCTGATTGTCTTGCCACATTAAGGGCAGTTTTAATTCCATCCATTTCTTCTTTAGCTTCTTTATAATTAGCAAATATTTTAATCATTCCGGCTTTACTCATTGCTGTATCGCCCATAATTTCTTTTAATACTTCATTATAAAGATCTTCTCTGGCTTCCAAATTTATTGTTACAGTTCCACTAGCCGCGTCTAACTCACTAATATAAGATTTAGCAATATATTCACTATCTTGAAAATGTTCTAAAATAAAATCGATATCTTTAATTTTTTCAACACTTATTACACTTTCTCTAATTTTATCTAAATAATGTTGTTTAATTTCATTACTTTTAGGAAGAGCATCTATCCAATCTGGAACATTGACTTTAATATCTATAACCGGAAATTCATAAAGAGCTTTTTTAAGAATTTCCATTATTTCAACTTCATTCATTTTCTCAGCACTTATAGGCATAACTGGAACATCATAATCTTCTTCTAACTCTTTTGCTATTCTAATTGTCTCGGTATTAGTCGGATGTAAACTATTTAGAATAACAATAAAAGGTTTGCCAATTTCTTTAAGTTCATTAATAACTTTAATCTCAGCATCTTTATAATTATCTCTTGGAATTTCTCCAAAAGAACCATCACTAGTAACGACAATTCCAATCGTCGCATGATCTCTTATTACTTTTTCTGTACCTATTTGGGCTGCTTCAATAAAGGGAATAGAATCCTCAAACCATGGTGTTTTAACCATTCTAGGATTTCCTTCTTCATCCTCATACCCATTACAACCTGGAATAACAAAACCAACACAATCAACTAATTTAATATTTGTGCTAAATTCATCAACTTGCACTACCGCTCCATTGGAGGGAACAAACTTTGGCTCAGTAGTCATAATTGTTTTTCCTTGAGCACTTTGAGGTATTTCATCTAAACAATGTTTTCTTTCATATTCATCAGTAATATTAGGCACTACTAAATTTTCAATAAATCTTTTAATAAAAGTTGATTTACCAGTCCGAACCGCCCCCACAACCCCAAGATAAATACTTCCGTTACCTCTTTTGGATATTGCACCTAGTAATTCTTTTTTTTCCAAAATTTCACCATCTTTCAAACTTTCTAATTAAAGTTATGTTTTTCCCTGAAAAAATATCACTAAAAACTTTACTATAAAATTAATATTTGCTATAATTCTAAATAAGGATGTGTAAAATGAAAAAAGTTTTATTATTACTAATAGGAATTATTATTTTAGCTAGTCCTGTTAATGTATTAGCTAAAGTAAATATATATTTTTTCCGAGGCTATGATTGTCCCCATTGTGAAGAGGCTTTAGAATATATAAATGTTCATCGGGAAGAAATACCTAAAAATGTTGAAATTATTACTTATGAAGTCTGGAAAAATGATAATAATGAAAAACTTCATGCTAAATTAGTCGAAAAACTTAATGTTGAAGATAAGTATAAACAAAGTGTCCCATTTATTGTTATTGGAAATGAATATATAATAGGTATGTCTCCAACTTATAGTGATTTTCAGGAAATAATTACTAAAGCTCAAAAATATGATGGCGATGAAAATTATCAAGATTTAGTCGCAACCACAATTAAAGAAATGCAAAAGGAAGATAACATCAAATTTAAAGCCATTCCTTTTACCACACTATTTAAAGATTCCTCAACGTCTACTACCATTGTTTTAATTATATTTGGTGTTATAGTCGTAGGTTTTATCTGTTTAATTGGTTTCTCACGTAAGAATTAATAAACTACTTTAATTAGTAGTCTTTTTTTGATATAATAAAGAAAGAAAAGAGAGATGAACATGAAAGTCATATTGCTTAAAGATGTCAAAAAGGTTGGCAAAAAAGATACTATTATAGAAGTAAGCGATGGCTATGCAAATAATTATCTTATAAAAAATAAATTAGCAGTTCCTTATACTAAAAGAAGTAAAGAAGTGCTAGATATTGAAATTAATAAACGTAATACTATTGAAAATAATAAAATTGCTGAATATAACGAAATAAAAAAAGCTTTAGTAAATAAAACATTAACTTTTAAAGTTAAAACTGGCGCGTTAGATAAAGTATTTGGTCAAGTATCTTCCAAACAAATTGCTGATGAATTAAAAAAAATGGGCTTTAATATAGATAAAAGATGCTTACAATTAGATCATCCTTTAGATACTTTAGGCCTTCATGAAATAGAAGTCGTATTACATAAAGAAGTAACTTTTAAAATTAAAATAAATATAAGTAAGTAGGTGATATTATGAAAGGTCGCACTCTTCCTCACGATTTAGAAGCCGAAATGAGTGTTTTAGGGGTCGCATTTTTAAATAAAGATACTATTGAAGTAATAAATGATGAAGTAACCGAAGATATGTTTTATAGTGATAAAAATCGCTTAATTTTTAATGCTATAATAAGTTTATATAAAAATAATAATCCTATTGACTTAACTACTGTTAAAGCAGAATTAGATAAAAAGAAAGCTTTAAATGAAGTCGGAGGTATATCTTATCTTACAGAAGTAATTGATTCTGTAGTAACCACGGCTAATTTAAATTATTATATTAAAATATTAAAAGAACATGCCCTTAGAAGAAATTTAATTAATACCGCGACTGATATTATTACCAATACTTATAATGATGAGAATATAACTGGTCTATTAGATGATGCGGAACGTAATATTTTAAATGTTGTAAAAAAAAGACAATCTACAGAATTTGTTCCTATTCATGAAATATTAAGAAGAGCTCAAGAACGTTTAGAAGAATTATCTAAAAATAAAAGTGATGTTACAGGAATTAGAACCGGTTTTTATGATTTAGATCGTGCGACTGCCGGTCTTCATGGAGGCGAGTTAATTATTATTGCTGCTCGTCCTGGAATGGGAAAAACTTCTTTTGCTCTAAATATTGCCACTAATGCGGCTTTTTCTACTGATAAAGCTATTGCTATTTTTAACTTAGAAATGTCCGCGGAAATGTTAGTTAATCGTATGCTTTCTAGTATAGGTGGTATTGATTTATATAAATTAAATACTGGTAAATTAGAACATAATGATTGGAAAAGATATAATGAAGCTATGAGTAAATTAGGCAGTACTAATATTTATATTGAAGATAATGCTGGTATAACTGCCCCTGAAATCAAAGCTAAATGTCGTCGCCTTGCTAATAGTAAAGAGGGCCTAGGCTTAGTAATTATTGATTATTTACAACTTGTAACTACCGGATCTAATCGTATTGAATCCCGTCAAGTTGAAGTATCTGAAATTTCCCGAAGCTTAAAAACTATGGCTTTAGAATTAGATGTTCCTGTTATTGCTCTAGCTCAACTTTCTCGTAATGTTGATAAAAGAGAAAATAAAGAACCGGCTTTAGTCGATTTAAGAGAATCTGGATCTCTAGAACAAGATGCTGATTTAGTTCTTTTTATTAACCGTAAAGATTATTATGAAGCTAAAACAGACCAAAAATCTAATATTGTTCCTACTGATATAATTATTGCTAAGCATCGTAAAGGAGCAACTGGTCTATATCATTTATTATTTGAACTTAATATGAGTAATTTTAAAAATTATTTAAAACCTGAAAATGCTGATGAGGTGAATTATGAATAAAAAAAATATTGTAACTATAATATTATGTTTATTTATTACAGCTTTAATATTTATAAGTAGTTCTAAAAAAGTTGTCATAAGTAATATTAATACTTTTAGTCAAGTCTATTTAAATGGTCAAAAAATAGGTATTATTAAAGATAAAGATAAACTATATAATTTAATAGATAGTAACCAAAGTTCTATTAAAGAAAAATATGGAGTAAACACCGTTTATCCTCCAACTGATTTAAAAATTATTAGTACTAATACATATAATGCTAAAATTAATACTGAAGAAGAAGTATATAATAAGATAGAAGAGCAAGATGATTTTACTATTAAAGGTTATACTGTCAATATAAGTGGTAATAATCATAATTTTAAAGTAAATGTCTTAGATAAAAATATTTTTTATGAAGCTGCTAAACGATTTGTAAAAGCTTTCTTAGATGAAGATGAATATGAAAAATATATTAATAATAATCAAGATGAAATTGTTGAAACCGGTCGTATTATTGAAAATATGCAATTTTTAGAAAATATAACTATCACTGAAAATTATATAAGTGTTAATGATAAAATATATACTGATGAATTAGAATTAAGTCGTTTCTTACTATTTGGTAATAATCCAACCCCTAAAACTTATACTGTTAAATTAGGGGATACGATTGCCTCTGTTTCCGAAAATAATCATTTACACCCTGAAGAATTTTTAATCGCAAATACTGCATATAAATCTGAAAATACTCTTCTAAGAGTAGGGGATACAGTTGATGTTACCTTAATCGATCCTCAACTTACCTTTGTTTATGATTTATATGAAGTATCTGATGAAATCGTTTTCTATAATAAAGAAGTAGTTAAAGATCCTAATAAATCTAAAAGTTATAATGAAATAACTACTCCCGGTCAAAAGGGCTTAAATAGAGTTCGTGAAAAATATTCAGTAACTAATGGTGAAAGAGAGCAAGGAGCTAAAGAAATTACTACTGAAGTATTGCGTGAACCAGTTACGCAAATTACTACTATTGGAACTCGTAATGATAACCCATATATTCCTGAAAATAAAGTAGATATTACTGGAAACTGGGGATGGCCAACCAATAAAGGATATGTTATCACTAGTAGTTATGGCTGGCGTTGGGGCCGTATGCATCAAGGAATAGATATATCTGGAGCTGGTAACTTTAACTCACCAATATATGCCGTTGCTGATGGTAAAGTCGTTTATGTTTATAATGGCTGTCCAAGTCGAGGTAAAGGTTATGGTGATCCTTGTGGTGGAGGTATGGGAAATTCTATTGTTATCGAACATTCCGATGGCTACTATACTAGATATGCCCATTTAACTCAAACAATGTATGTTAAAGTTGGCCAGCAAGTCTCTAAAGGAAGTAAAATAAGTACTATGGGTAATAGTGGTTCTTCAACTGGTGTCCATCTTCACTTTGCTGTTTCTCAAGGTACTCAAACAAATTATTTCAATCCAATGCGTTTATATGGTGGTTAATATGAAAGTATGTGTTTTAGGAAGTGGATCAGGGGGAAATTCTACTTATATTGAAACTGAAAATTATAAAATTCTTATTGATATAGGTAAAAATCGTAAATATATAGTTGATAAATTAAAAGAAATAAATGTTGAAGCATCAGATATAGATTATATCTTTATTAGTCACTTACATGATGATCATATTTCCGCTTTAAAAACATTTATTAAAAAATATCATCCAACTATTGCTATTTCTCAAGCTATGTTTGATGAACTAACTGATATTCATGAATATGAACATATATTAATTTATGAAGATGAAGTAATCTTAAAGAATTTGCAAGTAAAATGTTTGCATTCTTCTCATGACGCTACGGATTCTCGTAATTTTGTCTTTGAAAATGGTTCTCATTCAGTTGTATATGTAACCGATACCGGTTATGTTAATCATAAAAATTTTAAATATTTAAGTAATAAAGAAATATATTTATTTGAAAGTAATCATGATATTGAAAAATTACAGCATGGACCATATCCTGATTGGCTTAAAAAAAGAGTTTTATCTGATTATGGGCATTTAAGTAATAATGCTTGCAGTGTTTATCTTTCTAAATTAATTGGCACTAATACTAAAAAGATTTATTTAATGCATTTATCAGAAAAGAATAATACTGAACAATTAGCTTTAAATGAAATTCATAATATTTTTAAAACTTATAATATTGCTTTTGATGATATTAAATGTGCTAAACCTGATAGTATAAGTGAAGTGATAAATATATGATAAAAATCATCTGTTTAGGTAAATTAAAAGAAAAATATTTAGAAGAACTAGTAAATGACTACTTAAAACGTTTATCTAAATATCATAAAATAGAATTAATAGAATTAAAAGATGAAGATAATCTGGAAAAAGAAGCTGTAAATATTAAAAAACATATAGGTTCTAATGAATTTATAATCACTTTAGAAATAGAAGGCACCTCCCCAAGTAGTGAGGATTTTGCCTCTTTAATTTCTAAAACCTTTATTAATTATAGTACAATTACTTTTATCATTGGTTCATCTTTAGGCTTATCACCAAGCATCAAAGAATTAAGTAATTATAAATTATCTTTTTCTAATCTAACATTTCCTCATGGGTTATTTAGAGGAATATTGTTAGAACAAATTTATCGTGCTTTTAAAATAAATAATCATGAAACATATCATAAGTAGTAAGGAAGTGACCAAATGATAGGTAATGATTGGGATGAAAAATTAAAAATAATTTGGGAAAGTGAAGGCTTCAAAAAATTTTATCATCTAGTCGAGGAAGAGTATCGAACTAAAACAATTTTTCCACCCAAAGATCATATTTTTGAAGCTCTAAAATTAACCAGTTATAAAGATACTAGGGTAGTAATTGTGGGCCAAGATCCTTATCATGGTGAAAATGAAGCTCACGGTTTATCTTTTTCAGTTCAAAAGGGGGTTAAAATCCCACCATCTTTACAAAATATTTATAAAGAACTATATGATGATTTAAAAATACCTCCTAAAAGTGATGGCGATTTAACTAATTGGGCTAAAAATGGAGTTTTACTTCTAAATGCCGTTTTAACTGTCGTCAAAGATACTCCTGCATCTCATCGTAATTTAGGTTGGGAAAGATTAACTGATTATATTATTAAGCTTCTAAATGAAAAAGAAGAACCGGTAGTGTTTATATTATGGGGCAACTTTGCTAAAGAGAAAGCTCGCTTCATCACTAATCCTAGACACTTAATTATAACCAGCCCTCATCCTAGTCCTTTTTCTGCTCGCTATGGTTTCTTTGGTTCTAAACCTTTTAGTAAAACTAATGAATTTTTAAAAAAGAATGGTCTAAAAGAAATAGATTGGAGTTAATTCCAATCTATTTTATATTTTAAAATCATCAATTATTTCATCATCCATATCTTTACCATCAAAGAATAATTTTATTTTAAATTTGTGTATTCTAGCAATTATATTTGTCGGAAACTTTCTAATTATTGCATTTTGTAAACTAGTATTTTTATTATAATAATTTTTAGCCGCACATAATTTTTCATCTAATTCTCTAACTTTTTCTAATTCTTGATTTAATTCTTCATCTTTATCTAAATCTAAATCATCACACATCTTTAAAATTAAAGTAAAACCTTCATTTAATTTTCTATCCATATCAAAATTTGATATATTCATAGTATTTAATTTTTCATATTCTTTAAAATAATTTTTATCACTTTTCATATATTTTTTAATAGTATTACTAATTCTTATTAAAGTATCATACTTAATTCTTAAATTTTCATCAATAATAACTTCAGCTTCTACAATTTTGGTTTTTAAATCATTTAACTTATTAAATGATGTTATATAAAATATTCCCCCTAAAGAAGCTAAAATAATAATTATTAAAATAATAGATATAGCTATTTCCATCTTCTACCACCTTAAAAAAATTATAGCATATTTTTATGAAAATTCCTAGGCAATAATCTTTTTATATGTTACAATTAAGTTAATAAAAACAATTTCAATGTAAAGGGAGGTTTGGAAAATATGTTTATACCCCAAAATAATTCTAAAAATGTTTTAAAAAATGAAATAGTTTTTACTAGTCAAATTAATGAGGAGTTAAGTAAAAAGTATTGCTTAACTAGTATTACTAATATTAATCCTTCTAAATTATTAGAATATGTAGCGAATATTATTAAGCTAAATAAAAATGTTACTTTTTATGAAATTGCTTATAATCCTGTTCAAGAAAAAGTATATTTTTACACTAATAAAGAAATTTGTTTAACTAACTTTATTGAACCTAAAACTAGACATTTTAAATTAAATACCGTATCTTCTTTATTAGAAGCTATTGATACTTTAAAAAGTGATAATTATAATCAACCTGATTTAGTTAACTTAGATACTATATTTAATATTTTACATGAAATTAATTATGCATATTTAAATATTAAGTTTAAATATGCATTACGCTTTAATAATTTAATTAGTCATTTATCTAATAAAGAATTACAAATTATAAAATATGATTTTCATAATGAAACTTTAACTTTAGGCCTTAAGAATTATCCAGATCAAACAATAATAATAAAATTTGTTCATAATGAGCCTAAAATTATTAGTTCTAATAATCCTTATGCTAATCAAATATTGTTTACGCTTAAAGAAGAATTATTAAATTATTATCTTGAAATTAGTGAATTTGCTAAATATCAAAATGCCACTGCGACTAAAATAAGACCATCTAATTGTGATTTTTATGTTGATATTTCTTTTAATGGCCTAGATATTTATAGCCTAGATAATCATATTAAAGATTTTGAATTAATTAAATTAAGTGATGGCCGAGTATTTAGTAGTGGTTCTTCTAAGATTGCCACAGAAGTATTAAAACAGGAAGCCTCACCACTTCTAAATAATATTTATGTTCAAGTAAAAGATTTACCAGACTTTATTCAAGCTCAAATCAAAAATCAAAAAACAGATTATAGCTTACAAAGAACAAAATAAAAAACGTTTCAAAAAACGTTTTTTTATAAATAATTATAATTTATCTTTTCTTCAAACGTAACATAATTAAGATAAATCATTCTTAATAAATACCAATCTCCCGTTTTAGGATCACTCATAATTAAATGATCTCTCCCAGCTTCTTCCACAATTCCATCATATATTTTATCTTTCCATTCATTTGAATCCGGATAAGAAAAATAAGCTTTTATTTTTTTCCCTTTATTAAGTCTTAAAATATTTTCAATATAACTTTGTTCCATAGGCATACTTCCTGAATTACTATAGTTAATATTTCCTGGAGGACTTTCTAAGTTATTATTTGTAGGAAAAGTTGGCGTACTAAAAAAATTACCATTCATAATTTTCACCTCTAAAAAAATATATGTTTTTTTAAATATTTTATGTTGACAATTAAAAGATTTAAATTTATTATGGAAGAAAGGATAGATAAACATGGATATAAAAAAAATAATAAAAATTGTTAGTAATCGTAATAGACTTTTACGTACATTATATATGATTATAGGAGTGTTTTTATTAGCTCTAAACTATAATCTCTTTTTTGTTGAATATAATTTAGTCACAGGGGGAGTAAGTGGTCTTGCTATTGTTTTTCGTGATTGGCTTGGTTGGAATGATGAAATATTTATCTATGTAGCTAATGCTTTATTACTTTTATTAAGTTATTTTACTTTAGGCCGGAATAAAACTAAAAAATCTTTAGTCGGAAGTATTTTATATCCAATTATGATTACTTTTACTTTACCCCTAAGTCGTCTTTTAGCTCCATATTTTCGTTTTGATGATTTTATAATAACTCTTCTATTTACTTCCATTATTTATGGCTTTGCTAATGGTTTAATTTATAAAACTGGTTATAATACCGGTGGTTCTGATATAATAATGCATATTATGTGTAAATATTTACATATGCCTGAAGGCAGAGCAAATTTCACCAGTAGTGTCGTTATCATCCTCTTTGCTGGTCTAGTCATGGGTATCAATAAAGTCATGTATGCCATAATTATTACTTATATCTTTAGTATTATTGTAGATCGTATGATTATAGGTATATCTAAACGTAAACTCTTCTTTATTCAAAGTGAAAAATATGCCGAAATAGAAAAATTGATAATTGATGATCTTCATTTAGGTGTTACCATTTTAGATGGAAAAGGGGGCTACTCTAATAAAACTAAGAAAATACTTATGTGTGTAGTTCCTACTAACGATTACTATTATTTTAAAGAAGTAATTCGTACGATTGATAAAAATGCCTTTTTCATAATTAATGATTGTTATGATATTGAGGGTGGTACTATCCAATCTCGTAACTTTAGTTTAAGTGAAATATTTTAATATCTACTTAACTTCTTTTTTATTTCTTATTAAAAATCGTGTTATAATGATAAAAAGGAGGTATTAATATGTATGCTTATTGTGTTATTGAATATCCTATTAAAGCTCTTGATAAATCTTTTACTTACTTAGTTCCTCCCGAACTAGAAGCTAAAATAAAAGTAGGCATGAAAGTATTAGTACCTTTTAATACTAATTTAGTTCATGGTATAGTTTTAGAATTAACTAATACTTATAATGAAACATATGAATTAAAATCTATTGCTCGTATCGAAGATGAATTTTTAGTGTTAAATTCTGAATTACTAGCCTTAGGTAAATATTTAAAAGAGGTAACTTTATGTAACTTAATTACTGCTTATCAAACAATGTTACCGAGTGCCCTAAAAATTAAAAATCAAAAAAATGATTATAATAAATATGAATATTATATTTCACTCAATGCTAATCCCAATATCATCATGGAATATATTCATACTCATCGCGGTAAAAAAGTAAATATATTAGAAAGATTATTAGATGAACCAGAGCTAAATAAAAAAGAATTTGATAGTCCTGCGATAAGAGAATTAACTAAACAAGGTTTAATTAAAATAACCGCCAAAAAAGTATATCGTCTAAATAATGATCAAGAAATAATTACTGCTCAAAAATTAAATCCCGAACAACAAAATGTATATGATCATATTATAAAAAATTTAAATACCTCTAAAACTCATTTACTTTATGGCGTCACGGGAAGTGGAAAAACTCTTATTTATATCAGTTTAATTAAAGAAGTTTTAAAAAGGGGAAAGACCGCTTTGTTATTAGTCCCTGAAATAAGTTTAACTGAACAAATAATCAACATTTTTTATTCTTATTTTGGTAAGTCTGTAGCTATTCTCCATAGTGGTTTATCCAAAACTGAAAAATATGATGAATACTTAAAAATATTAAATAAAGATGTTCAAATTGTAATTGGCACAAGAAGTGCTGTTTTTGCTCCTTTAGAAAATATTGGTATAATAATTGTTGATGAAGAACATAGTGAGACCTATAAACAAGATACTACTCCTAGGTATAATGCTCTTGATATAGCTAAAAAAAGATGTGAATATTATCAAGCTCCTCTTATTTTAGGAAGTGCCACTCCAAGCCTTGAAAGTATGGCTAGAGCTTTAAAAGGTAACTATGAACTTTTAACTTTAAAAAATCGCGCTAATAATCAAGAATTACCTCAAAGTATTATTGTTGATATGACTTTAGAACAACAAAAACGAAACTTTATTATAAGTGAACTATTAGATCAAAGTATTAAAGAAACATTAAATAAAAAAGAACAAATAATTTTACTTTTAAATAGACGTGGTTTTTCTACAACTATAACTTGTAGTAATTGTGGTTATACTTATAAATGTCCAAATTGTGAGATATCGCTTACTTATCATAAAACTTCTAATACTCTAAGATGTCATTACTGTGGCTATACCAAAATAAAAGATGATATTTGCCCTAAATGTCATGAAAAATCTTTAAATTATTTAGGTTTAGGTACTGAAAAATTAGAAAATATTATTGCCGAAAAATATCAAGCCCGAGTTATTCGAATGGACGCCGATACTACCACTAATAAAGGAAGTCAAAATAAAATTATTACTGCTTTTAAAGAAGGCAAGTATGATATATTAATTGGTACTCAAATGATTAGTAAAGGCCTTGATTTTCCAAATTGTACTTTAGTTGGGATAGTTAATGCTGATACCACCCTAAACATTCCTGATTTTAGAAGTAGTGAAAGAACTTTTGCTCTTTTAACTCAAGCATCTGGACGTTCAGGTCGTGGTAAAAATCCTGGTAAAGTAATAATTCAAACTTATAATCCCGATAATTATACCATTATATCTGCCCAAAATAATGCTTATATGGATTTTTATTATCATGAAATGGCTATTCGTAAAGTTTTAAAATATCCTCCATATTATTATTTAATTAATATTAAAATCGCGAGCAAAATCTATGAAAATGCTTCTAGTAATGCGACTAAAACGCTAAATTATTTAAAAAAACATTTAGATCCTAATACTATTATCCTAGGACCTTCCACTGCCTTAAATTTTCGTATTAATAATGTTTATCGTTTTAATATTACCCTTAAATATCGTTTTGATAAAAATATAATTCCTACTTTAAAAGAACTAGATAATATTTTTAGTACTAATAAAGATACTTTCTTAGAAATAGATATAAATCCTTTACAATTATAGTATTCATGATATACTTAAAATAGAGTGATAAATATGAAATATAATTTAGAAGTAAACAATTTAACTAAAGAATATCCTGATTTTAAATTAAATAAATTAAATTTTAAATTACCCGCCGGTAAAATTATTGGTCTAATAGGTAAAAATGGCTCAGGTAAAACTACCACGATTAAAGCTATTTTAAATTTAATTAATTATGATGGTCAAATAAAAATTTTTAATGAAGATAATCATGAATTAACTAAAATAGAACGTGAACAAATAGGTATAGTGCTAGATGATAGTTTCTTTTCACCCATCTTAAATGTTCATGATATTAATAACTTAATGCGCCATTTTTATCATAATTGGAATGAAAAACAATTTTATAAATATGTTAAAGAATTTAAAATACCCACTAATCGTTCTTTAAAAGAATTTTCTAATGGCATGAAAATGAAAGTAAAAGTTATATGCGCTATTTCTCATGAACCCAAACTTTTAATTTTAGATGAACCAACTAATGGTTTAGACCCGATTTTTCGTTATGAAATATTAGATATGTTTTCTAAATTTGTAAGCAATAATACTAATTCTATTTTAATTACTACGCATATAACTAGTGACTTAGAACATATCGCTGATGAAATTATCTTTATGGATGAAGGTAAAATAATATTAGATACAAAAAAAGAAGTAATAGATAATAGCTATGGTTTAGTTGAATTACCTAAAACTGATCTATCTACTATTAATAAAAATGCTTATTCTAAAATTCTACAATATAAAGATACTTGTTTATTATTAATCATGGATAAAACTAAATTTATGGAAGAATATCCCCATCTAAATATAAGAAAACCAAGCTTAGAAGAATTAATGCTTTTAATAGTTAAAGGAGTTTAAATATGAATACTATAAAAGGTCTTATGTTAAAAGATTTATATGTTTTTAAAAATTATAAAAAAAATATTTATTTTAGTATAATTGTCTTTGCTTTTATTATTGCTATGGCCTCTATTAGAATTAATGTCTTAGTATATGGAAGTATTATTTTTCTTTTCTTTTTTGGTATGAATAGTATTTCAACTTTTTCTTATGATGAAAATTCTGAAATAGATAAATATTTGTTATCTCTTCCTATAACTCGTAAAGAAATAGTTTTTTCTAAATATTTATTTACTTTTCTAAATTCTTTTTTATCATTAATTTTTGGTTTTATTTTAAGTTTAATCATTTCTCTCTTAGTTACTCATGAAATAAATTCTTTCTTTAATTCTTTAAAAATATGTTTTCTTGCTTTTACTAGTGTTTCTTTCTTAATGTGCGCGGATATACCCTGTATTTATAAATGGGGCGTTGAAAAAGGTCGTATGCAATCTGTTTTAGTACCCATCTTAATTTTCTTCTTATTAAGCTTTTTATCATTTATTATTTTATTAAT
Organism: uncultured Bacilli bacterium; assembly: GCA_947632455.1. GTDB lineage: Bacteria > Bacillota_I > Bacilli_A > RF39 > UBA660 > Caccenecus. The sequence continues at coordinate 15,446 of CANRPK010000013.1, read as the reverse complement.
ATTTCCTAATCTTTATAATTTAATTACTCTTGATAAATTACTTAGTATTGCTCCAATATTATGTCTAATATTAAATATTTTCTTTTATTATCTTTCTTTTCATATTTCTTATAAAATATTTTCTAAAAAATCTATTTAATCACTGTATAAAAAAACTTCTTTTAATCCATAAATAAAAAGGAAAGGAAGTTTTTTAATGGCTAAATATAAAGTAGATATAACTGGTATTAATACTAATGAATTAACTGTTTTATCCTCCAAAGAAACTATAGAACTTTTTCAAAAATATCAAAAAGGGGATATGCAAGCTAAAGAGGCCCTAATTAATGGTAATTTAAAACTAGTTTTAAGTATCTTACGTAAATTTAATAAAGGTAAATTTAATATGGACGATTTATTTCAAGTCGGGGTTATAGGTCTTATAAAAGCCATTGAAAACTTTGATTTATCATATAATCTTAAATTATCTACTTATGCTGTACCTCTAATTCTAGGCGAAATAAAACGTTATATTAGAGATAATACCTCCCTAAGAGTTAGTCGTAGTATTAAAGATTTAGCTTACGCTATTATTAATTATAAAGAAGCTTATTTTAATAAATATGGTCAAGATCCAACTAATGAATTAATTGCCCAAGACTTAAATATTCCAGAATATAAAATAGCTATAGCTCTAGATGCTTTAAAAGAACCTATGAGTATTTATGAACCAATTTATAATGATGGGGGAGATACTATTTATTTAATGGATCAATTAGCTGATAAAAAAGATTTAAATAGTGATAAAGATTTATTAATCTCTTTAAATAGAGCTTTATCTAAAATAAAAAAACGTGAAAAAGATATTTTAATGGCTAGATATATAGTGGGAAAAACCCAAATGGAAATAGCAAAATCTCTAAATATTAGTCAAGCTCAAGTATCTCGTATTGAAAAGAATGCAATCTTAAGTTTAAAAAGAATGATAAAATAATTGTAAATAATTTTGATGAATGCTATAATATAGGCAATTTCAGGAGGGATTTTTTTGACAAAAAAAATTGAAATAGATTGCCTTATTGCTTTATGTCATATTCTTAATGGCTATGAAACTTTTAAAAAAAGACTAGATAAAGCCATGAACTATAAATATAATTTTAATTTTATTAAAAAATTAGAGGAAATATCTTTAGGGAAAAGTTCTTCTAAATTATCTAAAGCGGCTAAATTTTATCAAGAGAATAAAGATATAATTAATGCGATTAATAAATATTATAGCCTTCATATTTTTATCGGTCTTTTATATAGTGTTTCATGTAATAATTTAATTAATTATTTTTATAATTATTTATTAGAACATAAAAAAGATCTTTCTAAAATTTTAGAAATTTTAAATCGCTTAAAAAAATTAGGCTTTGAAAATATATTTTTTGAACAATATATGATTTTTGAAAATAAATCATATACTATTAATCCCAATATGCTTTTAAATGCTTCTTTTACTTATTTAGCAAACATACAAGCTATTCCTAATTATGAAGGCACATTAAAATATAAATCTACCTCTTCTAATTATAAGATATTTTTTAAACGGGTTGATAATGCTTTTTCTCATGAAATAACGTTAAATTCACTTGTTTTTGATGCTCATACTTTGCCACTTACTTTAAGTAAAAAAGATACTTTTGACCGAATAGTTACCCTAACTAGTAAAGAAGAAGCCCGCAACCAAAAAATTCATGAACTAGTTAATTTAGATCTTGATCTTAGTCTATTAGATAGTACTCTAAATTCTTTAACTGCTACTTTAGATAATTCATCTAATGCAAACTTTGATAATATGCGTAAACATTTATTAACACTAAAAGATATTTTAGCTAAGTTAAAAAAAGAACATACTCTTTATGAAAAAGAAGTATTAAGTACTAATCCTACTATAACTAAAGAATTATTAGCTCAAGAATTAAAACTTCAACAAAAGAAAAATCATTAAATCATTTATTTAACGTATATTTAATTAAGGGTGAAGTATATGCGTTTAAGTGATTTACAACTAAAAATGGTAATTAATATTGAAGATGGTAAACATCTAGGAGTAATAACTGATGCTGATATTACTCCTGAGGGTAATATTAATTATTTTATTGTTATGCAAAAACATTTTTTTAAAAGATTATTTAAAAACGATAATGAAGTAAGTGTAACTATTAAACAAATAGTTAAGATAGGTGAAGATGTTATCTTGGTAGATTTATAATTTTATGATATACTTATATAGGTGATTTATGATGAATAAAAAAACTTTTATAATTGCCATTATTATATTAGTTGTTGATCAATTATCTAAAAGTTTAATAGAAATATATTTTAAACTTAATAAATCTTATATATTAATTCATAATTTCTTTGCTGTTACTCCAGTTCATAATACTGGAGGTGCTTGGAGTATTTTTTCAGAATATAATTATCTATTTATTATTGTTTCTATCATCGCCGTTTTAATTTTATTAAGATTTATGCTTAATTTTAAAAATAATTTTCGTAATAATTTAGCTTTTGCTCTAACTTTAAGTGGTATTTTATCTAATTTAACTGATCGCTTATTTTTAGGCTATGTTAGAGACTTTTTAGATTTTACTATTTTTAAATATAATTATCCTATATTTAATATTGCTGATATTGCTATTGTAATGGGAGTAATTCTCTTAATTATTGCTATTTTAAAAGGAGAAGATAAAAATGCAACAAATAAAAGTAAATAAAGAAGATATTCGCCTAGATAAATATTTAAGTGATAACTTAGATTATTCCCGAGAATTTATTCAAAAACTTATAGCAAGTAAATTAGTCTTAGTAAATAATAAATTTGAAAAAGCTAGTTATAAATTAAAAATGAATGATGATATAATTATTCATGAAGAAAATTATCAAGAAACCACGGATATTATTCCTACCGCTATGCCTCTAGATATTATATATGAAGATGAATATTTAATGCTTATTAATAAACCTAGTGGCTTAGTTGTTCATCCTGGTGCTGGCAATTATCAAAATACTCTTGTAAATGGTTTACTTTATTATACTAAAAATTTAAGTGATATTGGGGGAGAAGCCCGTCCTGGTATAGTTCATCGTATTGATAAAGATACTAGTGGTATAATCATGATTGCTAAAACTAATAAAGTCCATGAATTATTAAGTGATGATTTTAAACATAAACGTATCAAAAGAGAATATTTAGCTCTTTTAGATGGAGTCTTTAAAAATAGTAGTGCTACTATTGATGCTCCTATCGGTCGTGATCCAAACAATAGGGAAAAGATGACAGTCATTGCTACTAATAGTAAAAAAGCTATTACTAATATTAAAGTATTAAAAAGGTATGCTAATCATACTTTAGTTAGTTGCCTTCTAGATACTGGTCGTACTCATCAAATAAGAGTTCATATGGCTTATATAGGTTATCCTGTTCATAATGATCCTGTATATGGTAAGAAAACATCAACTTCTTTTGGTCAATTCTTACACTCTTATAAAATTCATTTTATCCATCCTATAACTAAAAAAGAAATGGATTTTACTTGTCCACCTCCTCAAGAATTTACTGATTATCTAGCCACATTAGAATAAATTAAATTACTATAAAAGTTATATATCCTAAAATAAAAAGGGTAATTAAAAAATAAATAATAGGAAATATTTTATTAGTATGAAATATTTCTTTTATTTTTAAATTAAACCAAAAAGCACTAATAAATAAAGCAATACTTATTATTAAACTATAAATATTATCTTTAAAATAACCATAATAAAGGGGAAGAATACATAAAAATACAAAGTTTAAAATAATTATAAATAAATTATCATAAGTAATATTTTTTAAATAAATAAAATAATAAATAACCATTAAAATTAAATAAATAAAAGTCCCATAAAATAGTAAAGACAATGTTATCACCTCTTTACTAAATATATGTTTTGTATTAAAATAAAAGTACTTGAGGTGATTAATTTTGAATTATAGTATAACAAGTAAAAGTGATGAATTAGTAATGATGCTTGTTCATTATTTTATAACTATAGAAAACTATACCCCAATTATGGTTAAAGGTGCTAAAGATGAAATATGGCTTGAAAATTTAGATGGTCCATATCGCATTATTCGTATAAATTCTAATCATATTCATAATGAAGAACAATATAAATATGATATTTTTCGTACTTCTAAAATTATTGAACAAATAAAAAAGAAAACTTTATCTTTAAAAGTAAATACTTTAAATATTTTAATAAATGTTGATGAAGATTTACAAGTAAATAAAGAAGATAATAATATTTCTTCTATTATAATTGAAGATGTAAATCAAATAACATCAGATAAAAATATTTTAAAAATATTTCCTCAAATTCAAAATAAATTAATTAAAGATTTAGAAGGTTTAGACTTAATAGTTAATGTAACTAATGATATAAATGCTAAAACTATAGAAGCAAATGAAACTTATAGTAAAATATTTACTCCTAAAAAAGCTGTTATTACTCCTATGTTAATAACTATCTGTTTTATAGTATTTATTGCTATGTATATTTTTGGAAATGGTAGTTTAGATACTAAAACATTACTTTTATTTGGTGCTAATAATCGAGGCTTAATACAAGCTGGTCAAGTATGGCGCTTAATAACTTCTATATTCTTACATATTGGTCTAATCCATTTATTAACTAATATGTATGCTCTATATGTAATTGGTCGTCAATTAGAAGGATTTTTAGGTAAAACTAAATTTTTAATTATCTTTCTTGTAAGTGGCTTATTAGGTTCATTATTATCCGCGGTTATGCATGATGCAGTCTCAGCCGGGGCTAGTGGAGCGATCTTTGGTTTATTAGGTTCATTATTATATTTTGGTTACCATTATCGTTTATATTTAGGCTCTGTGTTACGTAGCCAAATTATCCCTGTAATTTTAATTAATTTAGTCGTCGGTTTTACTTTGTTCTCTAGTATTGATAACTTTGCTCATCTTGGTGGCTTAATTGGTGGCTATTTATGTACTATGGCCTTAGGTATTCCTGGTAAATCAAATAAATCAGATCAAATTAATGGTTCGATTGTCTTAATCCTTTTAATTGCTTTTTTAAGCTATATGTTAGTAAGGGTATAATATGGAAAGATTACAAAAAATTATTGCTAATTTAGGAGTTACATCAAGACGTAAAGCTGAGGAATTAATTATTTCTGGTAAAGTAAAAGTAAATGGCAAGATTGTTACAGAACTAGGAACTAAAGTAAATAATACTGATTTAATTGAAGTAAATAATGAAATTATCAATCAAGAAATAAAAAAAGTTTATTATTTATTAAATAAACCTAGTAAAGTTATAACTAGTACAAAAGATGAAAAAAGAAGACCCACAGTTGTATCTTTAATAGATACTAAAGAAAGAATATATCCTGTTGGGCGCTTAGATTATGATACTACTGGCCTAATAATTTTAACTAATGATGGCACTTTAGCTAATATTCTTATGCATCCTAAAAATAATATTCCTAAAACTTATTTAGCTAAAGTAAAAGGCATAATTACTAAAGAAGATATCATAAATTTAAAAAGAGGAATAATAATTGAAGATCGCCTAGTAGATACCTCTAATTTTAAAATAAAAGAAAAGAACTATGAAAAAGATACTACTTTAATTGAAATAACTATTTATGAAGGTCGCAATCATATTATTAAAAAAATTTTTGCTAAACTAAATCATCCAGTTTTAACTTTAAAAAGAACTCAAATTGCTTTCTTAACTTTAGAAAACCTAAAAGTAGGGGAATATCGCCCATTAAAAATAAAAGAAGTAAAAAAATTATATAGTTTAAAATAAGCCTTAATAAGGCTTTTTTGTTTAATTAATATACATATAATTTACACCATTAAAAACATTAAAATTAATTTAGTTAAGTAAATAGTATATAATATTTACAAGAAGGAGTAGATTTATGAATAATAAATTTTTATATGTGATATTAGTTGCAATCTTGGGAGTATTAGGATTTGAAGGATACTTTATGTATAATAATTATCAAAATAATAAGGTTAATGATAATGAAACTACAATTAATAATGATACTAATAAAGATAATAGTTCAAATGAACAACTAGAAGATAAAGTAAAATTAGTCGATACGAAAAAAGAAAATAATAAAATAATTCAAGAATATGAAATAGTATTAAATGGTAAGAAAAATAATTTAACTCTCACTTATAGTTTTAATAGTTATGAAAATGGTTTTGGTGGAGAAGATATAGAAAGCTATTGTATAAATAGTGATTACTATTCTAATTGTAATTTAGATAATAATCAAGAAAAGTATATGGATAAAGACTATATAAATAATAGCTTTAATGAAAATAATTTTGATATAATAAAAGGCCTAGATAATAAAAATTATTTAACCATCCATAAAATAGATTTTGCTCCAATAGGTAATTCTTACTTTCTATATGTTTTAAATGATAATTTAGAAAATATTAAATCACAAAATCCCGAAGATGCCTACTTTTTAGGATTTGAGTATTATACATCCTTATGTGTAGATGAGAATTGTGAAAATCTAGGGGATTTTTGGTATAAAGATAACTTTGGTCTTTGTAGTGAAGGCGTATGCCAAATTAGAACTAAAGTAGAAGATAATAAAATATATTATTTATCTTATACTGGAGCTTGTGAAGAAGGTAAAATTGAGGAAAGAGTATATACAATAAAAGATAATAAATTATCTTATGAAATCTTAAATACTTATCAAATGCGAGAAATGTGTTAATTAGAAATAAAAAGGAGTAGATTTATGAATAATAAATTTTTATATGTAATATTAGTTGTAGTCTTGGGAGTTTTAGGATTTGAAGGATACTTTATGTATAATAATTATCAAAATAATAAGATTAATGATAATGGAACTATAATTAATAATGATACTAATAAAGATAATAGTGCAAATGAACAACTAGAAGATAAAGTAAAATTAGTCGATACCAAAAAAGAAAATGATAAAATAGTACAAGAATATGAAATAGTATTAAATGGTAAAAAAAATACAATGAATTTAGAGTTTAATTATAATGAATATGAAGACCATATAATGTTTCGGACTGATCGTGAAATAGATGGAAACTATAAAGATTATAATTTTTATTCTAGCTATGTAGAAAGTATAAATGAATTTACAGAAGAAAAAGTAAATGAAGATTTTAATGAAAATAATTTTTATATTATAAGAGGAGAAGATCAAAAAAATTATCTATTAATTTTAGATGATGTAGCAACTGATTATGGAGATAATTTAAATGGTTATTTATTTAATGACAAATTAGAATTAATTACTAAGAATTTAAATAATAGCCCTTATAATGTATCAAATCCCAATGCTTTTAATATTTTAATGGCCGATAATGTTCCATGTAAATTTGCTTCAGATGTAGATCCTTTATATAAAAAAGCTTTTAATAGAAAAACATTCGCACAAGATGGTTTCTTTATGAAGATAGAAAATAATAAAATATATTATTTAATTCCTATATTTGATGAAAATAGTTTAGCAACTGATACAGGCATATTAGAAGAAAGAGTATATACAATAAAAGATAATAAATTATCTTATGAAGTTATAAATACTTACCAAATAACTGGAATTTGTCAAAAAATATAAATTTATCAAGATTAAAATAATTAAAAAGAGGACTTTGTTTTTAAGTCTTCTTTTATTTTTTTCCATATAAATAATCTAAAGAAATATTATATTTTTTACATATTGCATAAGCATAAGCTAGTGAAATTAATTTTTTTCCATTTTCATATTCACTAATTAATGAATGACTAGTTCCCAAATCCATTGCTAAAGTTTCTTGATATAAATGTTTATCTTGTCTTATCTTTTTTAATCTTTCACCAACAATTTTAACATCAATATCTTTATTACCATTATTACCTTTTTTATTAGAAATATTTAAAAGATAATCTAAAGAAACATTAAAATAATTAGCAATATTATTTAAAACTTTAATTGATATCATAGCTTTATTAAGTTCAAACTTTGAGTAAGTAGACTGATTAATATTTAAAATACTAGCCATTTCTTTTTGACTTAAACCTTTATCTAAACGTAAACTTTTAATTCTTGAATAGTCTAGTTCATAGTTTTTGTTTTTCATTTAAATTCACCAAATACATTTTCTCATGGATAGTTATGGCTAAAAATAAAATAGGCACAGTAGCGACATTTTTCTTGACTTTAATAATAACAAATATTATAATTTAAATATAAGTTAGGAATTTCTAATAATATTGATAATGGAAAGGGAATAAGAGCAATGAAATTAGAAAAGTTGGAGGATAATACCTCCAAAGTAAAGGGAGTAATAATAGGGATATTACTAACTATAGGATTAGTAATATTAATAAACTATATAACAAGTTTAGCAAGATATAGAAATACAGAGAGTATAGAACTAGCAAGTGGAAATATAAGTTATAATAAAGCAGATTTAAATATAATCGCCATGTATCAAGAAAAAGATGATTATGTAAGTGATAGTGATAAATATACTAATATAAATAAAATACCAACGACTGGATATAAATTAAGCAATAAAAGTTATTGTGAAGTAAGTGGAAAACCAATTCAAGATATAAATATAAGTTATGAAGAAGGAACATTAGGTGTAACAAACATAACCGAAAAAGGAACAAAATGTTATATATATTTTGATAGTATGGCAAGAGAAATGTTAGCGAAACTAGAAGCATCAAAAGGAAGTAAATATATCATAGATGCAATGCCAAGCCCAATCACTGGACAATATAATGCAGAAACAGAAAATCCAGATGGAAAAGAGAAATTATACACTAGTCCAGATAATTATGGAACAAGTTATGTATTTAGAGGAAATAATGATGATGTAAATAACTGGGTAACATTTGCCAATCATACATGGAGAATAATCCGAATAAATGGAGATGGTACATTAAGATTAATATATCAATGTGCAACGCCAAATTGCCAAACAACTGAAGGTGAACAAACTCAAATAGGAACAAGTGCATATAAATCAGAGCCATATAATGATAACACTTATGTCGGATATTATTATGGAACAGCACATACAGAAGAAAAACCAAATCCAAGTTATGAAGAAACTCATTCAAACTCAACACCAAGTAATATAGCAAAAGCTGTTGATGAATGGTATAGTGGAACAGGAGCAATGAATGCTTACACTGAATATCTAGATGGAAGTACAGGATGGTGTAATGATCGAGTAGTAGTAAAAGGAAATTGGAATAATTACAATGGCGATGGTACTGGTCAATCTGCAAGTGGATATGCCCCAGCATCAAGATTGATTGCAAAAGGTGGAGGATGGAGAAAAAATCAATATCCAACATTAAAGTGTGGTGTTGTAATGCCTGAAGAAGATCCAACAGATGTGGAAGGTTTTAGTTCTTTTGATAAAATAGATACTAATGCTTTAAAAAGAGATTTATTCACAACTTCCGGTTCAAGTAGAGGTAACGAAATACTTACAAATCCTGTTGGATTAATTACTAGTGATGAAGTCGCTATGGCTGGAGGTTTCGGAGGAACAGTTGGAACTAATTATTGGTTATACACAAATCGATATTATTGGACAATGTCTCCGGTTCGCTTTAATCTCAATGGTACCACTGCTGATGTGTCCGGTGTGCGTGACGATGGCTACCTCTCCCCTGCGGCCGTGCGTGGCACTCGTGGTGTGCGTCCAGTAGTTAATCTGAAGGCTGATATCGAATTTAGTGGAGGTAATGGTAAATCTGATAATCCGTTTGTTGTAAATACTAGTACATAAAAAAACTTGTCTATACTGCTTTCTTATTCCAAGTATAGACAAGATATATTATCAAAAGATAGGACAACCTATCTTTTTATTTATTTAAATATTTATTCTTATTAGTTTTACCATATAAATAATCCATAGAAATATTATACTTTTTACATATAGCATAACCAAAAGTTAAAGAAATAAGTCTTTTTCCATTTTCATATTCACTTATTAAAGCCACACTAGAACCAATACTTTTAGCTAAAGTATCTTGATATAATTTATTTTCTTTCCTAATTTCTTTAAGTCTTTTGCCAACTTCATTTACATTAATAGTTTTATTATCAAGATCAATTTTTGAATTATCAGATAACTTTAAAAGATAGTCCATTGAGACATTAAAATAATTGGCAATTTCACTAAATTTAGTAATAGGGAATAGTTCTCTTTTCATATTTTCAAATTGCGTATAAGTAGGTTTTTGAATATTTAAAAAATTAGCCATTTGTTGCTGAGTTAAATTATTTTTAATTCTTATATCTTTTATTCTTGAATAGTCTATAGCGTAATTAAAAACAGCCATTTATATCACCAAATTAATTTTCTCATGTAAAAAAAGAATATAACACTAAAGGTAGGTAATAGTTAATTTTTTCTTGACTTTAATAATAACAAATATTATAATTTAAATATAAATTAGGAATTTCTAATAATATTGAGGAAAGGAAAGATATGAAATTAAAAGGGTTAAGTAAAGAAAAAGATAAGAAATTATTTATATATGGCTTTATAGTATGTGCAATATTGTTTATAGTAATAAACTATATAACGAGTTTAGCAAGATATAGGAATACAGAAAGTATAGAACTGGCAAGTGGGAATATAAATTATAATAAAGCAGATCTAAATATAATAGCGATGTATCAAGAGAAAGATGATTATGTAAGTGAAGATTATAAATATACTAATATAAATAAAATACCAACGACTGGATATAAACTAAGCAATAAAAGTTATTGTGAAGTAGGTAGTAAAAGGGTAGAAGAAGTAGAAATAGAATATAAAAATAATGCAATATATGTAGGAAACATAACAGAAAAAGGAACAAAGTGTTATATATATTTTGATAGTTTAGCAAGAGAAATGTTAGGTAAATTAGAAACATCAAAACAAAGTAAATATACTATAGATGAAATGCCAAGCCCCATTACTGGAATATACGATGAGAATACTGAAAATCCAGAAGGAAAAGAAAAATTATATACCAGCCCAGATAATTATGGAACAAGTTATGTGTTTAGAGGAAATAATGAAGATGTAAATAACTGGGTAACATTTGCAAATCACACATGGAGGATAATCAGAATAAATGGAGATGGAACATTAAGATTGATTTATCAATGTGAAGAACCAAATTGTCAAACCACTGAGGGAGGAACAACAAATGCTGTAAGTAACGTTACTTACAAATCATTTCCAAATGATGACAATACATATGTAGGATATTATTATGGAACAGCACATACAGAAGAAAAACCAAATCCAAGTTATGAAGAAACTCATTCAAACTCTAATCCGAGTACAATAGCTCAAGCTGTTGATACTTGGTATAGTGGAACAGGAGCAATGAATGATTATACCGATTACTTAGATGGAAGTACAGGATGGTGTAACGATAGAGTAGTGGTAAAAGGAAACTGGAGCGGATATAATGGTGATGGTACAGGACAGTCAGCAAGTGGATATGCACCAGCATCAAGATTAGTTCCGGCTGGTGGCTGGAGAAAAAATCAATATCCAACATTAAAATGTGGGGTAAAGATGCCCGGAACAGATCCAACCGAAGAAGAAGGTTTCGATAGTTTTGATGAAATAGATCCAAAAGCCTTAGCAAGAGATTTATTTACAACAAGTGGTTCAGGCAAAGGTAATGAAGTACTTGCAAACCCAGTAGGACTTATTACAAGTGATGAAGTAGTAATGGCCGGAGGCTTTGGAGGAACAGTGGGAACTAACTATTGGTTATACACAAATCAATACTATTGGACAATGTCTCCGTTTCACTATAATATCACTGGTAAGTATGCTTACGTGCTCCGTGTGCATGATGATGGCGCCCTCAACGCTGCGGGCGTGAATAGCGCTCTTCCTGCTGTGCGTCCAGTAATAAATCTAAATGCCGATATTGAATTTAGTGGAGGTAATGGTAAATCATCCAATCCATTTATAGTAAATACTAATGCATAAAAAAACTTGTCTATACTGCTTTCTTATTCCAAGTATAGACAAGATATATTATCAAAAGATAGGGCAACCTATCTTTTTTGATATCAAATATTAATTTTCTTCATGATGGCAGCAATGTTTACAATCTTCTTCTTCACATTCGCACTCATCATCACATTCACATTTATCTTCTGCAGTTCCATCTAAAACTTCATCGCCATCTTCAATACTAATAGCGCCAGTAGGACAAGAATCTATTGCTGAATGTAGTTCAGTTGCATCTAAATTTTCTTGTTTAATTGGATGAGATAATCCTTCATCATTAAATTCAAAATGTTCAGGATCTATTGCTACACAAGCTCCACATCCAATACAAGCTTCTTGATTAACATTAATTTTTTTCATATTTTTCTCTCCTTATAAATAAATTATAACAAAACTTTCTTAAATTGGAAAGATAAAGACTTTTAAAAGCTCAAAAAATATGATATCATTAATATGAAGGATTGTGGTAAAATGCAAACACGTATGCAAAAATATTACAAAGAAAATACAGAAACTCCTTTAAGACAACAAAAAAATGAAAGTTTATATGAAAACATCAATAATTACGAAGTGGAAGATTATCGTATAGATTCCAACGCTACAGTAATTGATAATAATGCTAAAGAAATAGATGTTGAAAAAATAAAAAAGATTTTAGATACTAAATACAACAAAGAACCTAAAAGACGTAGCATTATTGTTGATGATCCTGAAGAAACCCCTGATATTGATATGGATGAAACAAGAGAATATGATATAAATGCTATTTTAGAGAAAGCTCGAAGTGAAAAGGAAGTTGACTATTCTGAAGAACGTCTAAAAAAAATTCGTGATACTCAATTTGATATCCTAAATAGTCTTGATTTAGATAAAAAAGAAGAAGAGGCAATTCCTGAAGAGCCCAAAGATATTTCTAATAAAACCCCTGATACTGAATTAATGGATTTAATAAATACCATTACCATGCATGAAATAGCACCTACAAAAGCAAATGATGCCGATCTTAATCCTTTAGATATCTTAACTGATTTAAAAGGGGATGAAAATACAGTCGTTGTTGGTGGTATTCATGAAGAAGAAAGTATTGGTGAAACATCTCCAATCATGTCTTTAGAGGAAGCAACCCAAGCTAAAAAAGAAGTTGAACAACAAGCTCAAGCTGAAGCCGAAGCTGAAACCGCTCAATTAACTAACACTTTATCTTTTACTCAAAGTGATTTTGATGATTTTAATGATTTAAAGAAAGAAGTAAAATCAAGCCGTGCTTTAATATATGTAACTATCATTTTAGTTAGTTTAGTTTTAATCGCTGGTTTAATAATCTTTTTAAATAAATTTTTAGATATTGGTTTATTTTAATGCATATATTTTAATATGAAATATACATTTAAAACTAAAAGTAGAAGTAAATATAATAATAAAATATTTGGCAAAATACTTATTTTAACTCTTATTTTAATTATTATATTTACATTTTTTTTACTTTATAATTTTAATTCAAAGGCTAGTCATGTTTTAGAAAAAATAAGTACTGATGAAATAAAAAGGGTAACATATGAATTAGTTAATAATAATATAAATCCTAATATTTTTAATCAAGAAGTTTTAAATAATATTTTAATAATTAATAAAAATGCTAATAATGAAATACTATATATAGATTTTAATTTATCTAAAGCTTATGACATATTAAATACCGTTTCTAATAATTTAACAAATACTTTAAAAAATATTGAAACTGGTGAAATATCTTTAAGCTATTATAATCCTAAACTAAGTCATAAAACTAATGGAGTAATTTTAAATATTCCTTTTGGTAATACTCTAAATAATACTTATTTTTATAATTTAGGACCCAAAATACCAGTTAAAATAAATTTTATTGGTAGTATTCTTACCAACTTAGATACTAAAGTAACTAATTATGGTTTAAATAATGCTTTAGTTGAGGTCTTTATATCTCTTAAATTATCTACCGCGATTATTGCTCCATTTCGTTATAAAGCTATTGATTTACAATATAATACTTTAATAGCTTCTATGATGTTAGAAGGAAAAGTTCCTAGTTTTTATAATGGCCTTATTGAAAAAGAAAGTAATATTGTTTCTAAAAAAATAGAGTAACTTTAATAAAAAATATGTTATAATTGACATATAAAGTAGGGAAGTATATGAAAAAAAATAAATTTACTATATTTTTAATTATTTTAGTAGCGATCTTTGTTTATTTTAAAGATGATATTAATAATTTTTTAGAGTTATATGTATTTAATGAATCTTATGCTTCACTAGAAGATATACCAGCTTATGATGGTAATCCCTATGTTTATATAAATGATAATAAACCTAGTTTTACTTCTAATGATTATAATATTACAGAATTAGAAAAATATAGTAACTTAGATTTATTAAATAGGGCTGGAGTAGCGTACGCTAAAGTAGGTCTTGAAACTATGCCTACTGAAGAAAGAGGTTCTATAAGTGGAGTAAAACCTAGTGGTTGGCATACAGTTAAATATGATTTTGTTGATGGTAAATATTTATATAATCGTTGTCATTTAATTGGCTATCAATTAACTGGTGAAAATGCTAATGAAAAAAATTTAATAACCTGTACTAGAAGTACTAATGCTAAAACTATGTTAGAATTTGAAAATAAAGTTGCAAGTTATGTTAAAGAAACTACTAATCATGTCTTATATCGTGTAACTCCTATTTATGAAGGTACAAATCTTCTTGCTAGTGGCATAGAATTAGAAGCTTCATCTTTTGAAGATCAAGGTAAAAGTTTAAGTTTTCATGTTTATATTTATAATGTAGAACCAGGAGTTAAAATAGATTATAAGACAGGGGATAGTTGGGCAACCTAGTCTAAAATTATCATAAAAATATTGACTTTAATAATGGAGTTTGATATATTATTAATGCGCAAGAAATATATGGCGATGTAGCTCAGCTGGCTAGAGCGACCGGTTCATACCCGGTAGGTCGGGGGTTCGATCCCCTCCGTCGCTACCAATAATGAATATTACTAGATTGTGTATCTAGTTTTTTTATTAGATGAAAAATGTTATAATATTTAGTGAAACAAATAGTAATTTGCAGAATTGGAGGAAGATTATGCACAATTTTCTAGGATTAGGTATTGGAATAGGAAGATTTATTGTAATTTTAATATTTGTTTATTTTACAGTTAAATGGGCAGTAAAAAAAGGAATTGAAGAATACTACGAAGAAAAGGGAAAAAATAAAAAACAAAAGTAAAACAAATTACAATTTATATGAATAAGATTATCAAGTAAAATTGATATAAAAATCTAAGTGCAACTAAAAGTTGATAGT
>CANRPK010000012.1 GCA_947632455.1 uncultured Bacilli bacterium | reverse complement strand
ATAAAAATGTTATTTTTAATGAATTTTTTATTGAAAATCGTAAAATCAAAGGTAAAAAAGTACTTGTCTATAAAGGATATTTAAAAAATGATTATGAATATTGTCCCGTATGTGGTTGTATTAATGATAATTCTATTGTTAAAAATGGCACTAGAAAATCTTTAATTAAAATACCTAAAGTTTCGGAATTAATAAGTTATTTAGAATTAACTAAACAAAGATATAAATGCAAAATGTGTAATAAAAGACTTACTGCTCAAACAAATATAGTTGATTATAAATGTAGAATAAGTAATAATACAAAATATTCAGTAATAAATTATGTAAAAGATATATTATCAAATACATTTATAGCTAAACTCCATAATATAAGTAATATGACAGTTCAAAGAATAGTAGATAAAATATATGATAATAAAAAGTTATATAAACATTATTTACCAGAAGCAATATGTATAGATGAATTTACAGCTTTAAAAAGAACTATGGCATTTAATATATGTGATGCAAAGTCTGGAAAAACAATAGACTTAGTATTAGATAGAACAATAGATAATTTAGAAAAATATTTTAGTTATTATTTAGAAGAAACAAGAAAAAAAGTAAAATATGTAGTAATGGATATGTATAAACCATATATAGGATTAATTAAAAAAAGTTTTCCCAATGCATTAATAATAATAGATATGTTTCATATAGTACAATTAATAAGTAGAAGTTTAAATAAAACAAGAATAAAAATAATGAAAAAAGATAAAATCAATTATCGAAAATATAAAAGATATTTTAAATTATTATTTAAACCGAGATTAGAATTAGATAGTAGTTATTGGAAGAAATATATATGTTTTAAAAATCTTATGACAGAAGTAGATATAGTAAATTATTTATTAGATCAAAATGAAGAATTAAAAGAAACATATAATTTATATCAAAGTATATTATATGCTTTACAAAGGAAAGAACATAAATTATTTGATAAAATAATAAATCAAGATTATGAAAATATATCTGAATATATGAACACATCATTAAACACATTAAGAGAATTTAATGAGCACATTAAAAACACTTTAGAACGACCCTATAGTAATGGAGTAATGGAAAGAAATAATAATACATGTAAATTAATAAAAAGAATTGCATATGGATATAGAAATTTTAATAATTTTAAATCTAAAATATTAATAATTACAAATATTTTTAGAAAACATAAAAAAGAAGTGATGAAAATTAATTCATCACCCCTTAATGTTTAAGAACCGAAGTTTTACTTCTAACTACTTAATCTCTACTTGAGTATCTTGAGGTTCTTCTTTTTTAGTAGGAATATCACTCGTTAAATCTTCTGAAGGTATTTCTAATTGATCTTCCTCTTCATCTTTTTCTTCTGCAGTAGGTTCTTCTAAAGATTCCTCTTCAGAGTTTATAGAAATATCTTCTTCCGGAATAGTTAAAGAATTATCTGGTTCTTCAATTAATATATCATTACTAGGAATATCTTCTAATTCTTCTATTTTAGGAATGCTTAAGTCTCCTACTTCTTGTTTATTAGAACTATCATATACAGCATCAAGGAAATCGTTAGTACCATTTTTTAAAGTATAGAATATTTCTTTTCTTAAAGCTGTACTATTTTTATATTCTCGAGCATTAGAGATTAAATTATTACGTTTTTTAGTATCTTCATCACTATCAGATGGATACTGGCTCCAAGCTTGTTCTTCTACTTGTTGAACATATTTAGCATCTTCTTTTAAAGCTTCATAAAATCTGGTAAAAGTAGTATTAACATCAATTATTTGAATATCCTCAAGTCTATTTTCAACCTCAGCAAAACGCATATGTTTATAGGTCTCAAATGTCATATTTGGATCATTAGTAATATCTTGTAATGCCATTAAGTCTGTCTTATAGTTGTTATGGAATGGAACATTTATTGAATTAATATTACTATAATATTTAATATAACCATCATCATAACCTTTATAGCCTAACATTTCATAAGCAAACCATTTTAGACTATAAGAATCTGGACGACCATAATCATTATGAGGCTGATACCAATGAACTTTATTTATACCTTCTCCGCCATATTTATTATCAGTGTATGTAGAATAAATAACTTTTGGGAAGATAACTAATTGATTAGCATATAAGGAATCAATATCCGTTAAAGACATTTGCTTAATAGTATCTTCGGAGATGGTTTGGTATACAGTATATTTATATTTTAAATATTCTTTTTCTTCGGTTTGATATTCTGCTATATTTAGATTAGGATATGAAGCTTGCACAACAAGTTTAGATTGTTCTAAAGGTGTTAGAGATAAGAAAGCTTTGCCTTCTAAATAATCTAGTATATATATAGTTTGAAATAGTTTATTATAAAAATCATATACTTTAGGTAAACTATCAATTCTTTGAGGAGTAAGATTAGAACCAATATTACTATTTGGTGCAAATACTCTTGAGAAATTCATAACTATATCATTATCATTAAAAGCTTGCATTAAGTTATTATCAGCGTAATCTTCCCCACCAGCATCAAATCTTCGACCATTATTTTTTAAGAATAAACGAGCATCAATATTATGAGCAGTTTCATGGGACCAAGTATGATATGTATATTCAGAATTTTCTTCTAATCTACCATCCATTAAGCCCTCAACACGCCAAATGATATAAGCACCATTAGCGGTAGCGGCATTATAATCATTGTAAGCCCATTGACCAATAACTTCATTAAAGTTTTTATGGAATGGTTCTTCAGTAGAATATGGATTTTGGAACATCAAAACACCATTTTCCGTATATGTATATCTTTTATCAATTTGAATAGTATGAATATCATTAAAATACTTAGATTGCTCTAATATTTTAGAAGCAGTTGTATAATAATCTTTCATTCTAGTAGCGTAGCTTGCAATACGAGCTTGTAAATCTTTAGCAGCGTTTGCATCAAATGGATCAGTTATATAAGTTCTTTGAGCACCAATAATAAATTGAGTTGGTGTAGATATAATATAGGCTGCATTTTCAGGAAGAGTTAAGATTGGTAAGCAATAATTATACCAATTTACATTAGTTCCGGTATCAGGATTACTGATATGAGACCATAAAGTATATAAAATATCATCACGACCATCTACTTTAATTTCTTTTAAATAGCCTTTAAATGATTTAGCATACCATGAATCGGGAGTTTCATTACTTAATCCCCGAACTAGATAAGCAAGTAAATCGGTAATATTATCTAAATTAGTAGATGTTGAAAATAAACGATTATAGGTATTATTAGTTTCATTAGTATTTATATTATTGGTATTAGCTAAAAATTTATCGGCAATAGTTTCCGGCGTTAAATTCGGATCAAAGCCTTGGAAATTAAATAGAATTAAATCATTTAACTTTATACCATCAATAGATACATCATAAAAACGTTTAAAATAATTATAAGTATATAATAATTTTTCTAATTTATTATTTTCTTTGATAGTTTTTTCTAAATAATTATCAATATTTTTATCATTAGTAGTATTAGTATAATTACTATTAGATAAATATTTTAAAACAAATTCTTTTAATTCTTTTTTAGTAACATCATAATAATAATCACGATAAATACGACTATCTGCTGGAGCTGTTAAAATATCAAGATTATCTTCATATGTTAAATTAGTTAAATAATTAGTTAAATTATTTATTAATTGCGATGATGCATTAATAATATAATGATTATAAGTATAATCTATTTGAAAAGATGGTATACGATAGCTAGCAATCATATTTTGATTATTATCATAAATTACATCATATGTAGCTTTTTCACCATTTTTAAAGATTACTTTTAATTTAACAATTTCATCAGGATTAGTACTAGTTAAATAGGTTACAACGTTTCCTTCTTTATTTACTGGAATAAGATGTTTAATTGGCTCTTTTGCTAATATATTATCTGAAGGAATATTAATAGCACTGGTAATAATTTTTTGATTATCATAAAATGGCATTAATAACATGAGATTACTATAAAGAGTTTCTTTAGTCTCATCATATAAATCTTCAATACCATCTAAATTTAATTTAGATGCTTTTTCAATATTAAAGATTGGCAAATTATCATATGATATATTATTTAATAGCCATATATTGGAATCAAATTTAAGATTTTCTTGGAATAAAGCTGTATTTACTTCATCTTTAAATATATCAATTACAGAACTAGTACTTTCTTTTTTAGAATTTACTAAATAATTATTTTGGGCAGTTTTATAATTATTGGCAAAGGAATTAGAGGCTCCCGAACTTGCACTAAAATTATTAGTTAAGACAAGATTATTGGAAATAGTACAAGCAAAGCCACAAGATAGATAACCACTCATATTTACTTTAGCATAACTATAAGAGATGGTCGTATTTGAAGCATCCCCGGCTATAGCACCTATATAATTCCAATTAGCACTAATTGTACCATTAACATAGCTATTAGTAATTTGGGAATTTTTAATTGAACCAACTAAGCCCCCTACTCTTTGGTTATTATATATAACATTTATTTTAAAATTAGATACTCGACAATTCTCGATTTTAGAATTATTAGTAACAAGACCTATTAATGATCCGGAATCAAAAGGACTAGAAGTTTTAGTTAGATTATTAATTAAAACACTATTTATAGTAGCACCACTTGCAGTATTAGCTAAAGTGCCTTGAGCTAAATTAGAACTTAAATTAACGTTTTCTAATTTTAAATTTTTAACTACTCCCCCATTAATATTATTAAATAAAGGCTTAGATAAATTAATAATACTATGACCATTTCCATCTAAAATACCACTAAATTCAACATCAATTAAAGTATTGGTAGCAACATCTATTTTAGCATCTATATCATTTTTTAAGGTAATAGTAGCGCTAGGATCTGATTTTATTTGTTCAATTAATGAAGTAATAGTTTGAGCATGATTTTCATTGGTTGCTACCCCATCCACAACAGGACCAAATTCTATTTTTAAATCTTCAGTCTTAGTACTATTTTTAACAACATTTTGATAATCAAGAACTAATATTAATTTAGAATTTTCGATATACGCTGATTTTAATTTAGCATGAATAGTTGGCATATCTTTTAAAGAAATACTTACAAAGTAAGAAGAAATATTAGCTTTTAATTCATCAACATTTACTGTATCTATTGCTACTATTTTACTATCAATATTTTGATATAAACTAATATCTGTAATATTTGTTATATCTATACGATTTTGGGCTAACGAAATCATTTTATCTAATAAAATATTATTATTAAAGTAATTATCATTTTCCCATGAAGTATCTAAATCATAGGTAGCCATGATTTTAATATAATATCTTAAAATATCTTTATTAATAGGAATTACAATATTATTAGTATATGGTATTTCTTGAATTAAAGTATTATTTTCATCATAAACAGATATTTTTAGATCATTACTTAAATCTTTAATAGCGCGATCTGGATCTTTTAATTCATATTTAATATTAATATTATCATTGGTAATATTATAATCAACATTAGTTAGGCGAGGAGCATTTTTTAAAACTTCAATATTTACTTTAACTGGTTCTTGTAAAGTTATAGTTTTACCATTACTTAATATTACTTTATCAATATATATTTCTTTTAGACCTGATATACTAAAGCCTTTAATATTAATAGAATTATCAAGAACGGGATAGGCATCATTGCGGAATATAACTTTACTAATAGTTAAATCATTTGTTAAGCCAACAATATCAAAGTTTAAAGTTATATTTTCATTTTGCGCATAATATTTTTTATTAACTGTAGGATTAATAAGTTTTATTTGAGCATATGTTTCAGGCTTATATAAACCATATTTGATCGTATGAATTAAATTTAAAGTATATTTATTTTGATTAATTTCTTCAGGTAAAACATTAGAATCTAAGTCATAAGTACCATAAAAATCTAAATCTAGAGGTGTATCTAAATTAATATTTTCAAAAGTTATTTTATTATGGCCTGGCGTAATAGTTTTAGATTCAATATTTAAATCTATTTCGCCACTTTCAAAGCCACCTTGATCGGCATTAACATCAAATTCAAAAGTAGCGGTACTATTATTATAATCTTCTTCAGTTACTTGGAAATTCTCAATAGTTGGCACATCTTTTAAAACATCTATTTGAATAATAAATGGCGCAACAGAAAAATATTCTTGAGTAACACCTTGATAAGTTTCTTTACGAAGTTTTACACGATCTACTTTAAGATTTAAAATACCAGATTTATTAGGAACAGTAAAACTTATTAAACTTTGGAAATCACTATCTTTCATACCATCATAATTTAGACCATTAATGGTTACTCCGGCTAATTCATTATATTTATCTTTGATAGCATCTGATACAAAAGCTTGATATTTAATGGTATATTGAGCTTCATTTTTTTGCGGATAAACACTTTTAGGTAGAGCTTTTAAGATATATACTTCTGCTTGAGTTAAAACACTCTCTTCATTAAGAAGTTTATCTTTATAAATATGTCTTTCCGTTCCTAAATTGCAATCAGCTAAAAATTTAACATTATAACGACCATCATTACTATCTTTATAGGATAATTTTAAAGGCTCTTTTGGATTTAAATTGTCTTTAGTATCGATAATTTTACCAGTAGAATCTGTAAGAATAGCTTTTAATTTTAAAAGGGTATTATCACGATCATTAAAGGTATATGATACTTCGATATCCTCAGTTTTAGAATTAGGAGTTAATTCGATATTTTCAATAGTTGGGGCATTCTTTAAAACATTATAGGTTAGAGTTTCCACTTGAAAGTCTTCGGGATTAGAAAAAAGTTTTAAATTATCTAATAGGACAGCATCAACATTTAAGTCATATTGACCAAAGAGTGATGTATCTAAACTATCTAATAGTACTTCATAATGATTTTGATCTTTTAAACTAATATTATATTGTTTTTGATTAATAATAACATACTCGATATTAAAACCTAAATTATTAGTACTTTCAAAAGTAATTTTAGGTTTTTCATCTTTTTCTATAGCATCAGTAATAGTTAAATTAGTTAAAGTAAAATCATAGTTAGTGGCTTTAGTAAAGGAATGTTTATATATTTCTTTATCTTTATATAAGTTTTCTGGATTAGATGAAGAACTTAAATCATATGTTGCATATACATATACTGTATAGATTTTATTATCAGCAATACCCTCAATATTAAAGCTATTAGTAGAACTTATTTTTTCATTTAATAGAGTTTTACCTTCATCATCAATTATTAAAACATTGCCTTCAATTAAAGCTTCATCTAGATCTATTAAATCAAAAGCTATTTTATTTTCTTTATCATCAAAATTAAATTTTGTAACATAAGGAATATCTTTTAAGATAGCTTTTTTTATAGTTAAATCAGTATCAATTAGGCGATTATTACTTAGTTTTACTTGAGTTATTTTAAATTCAAAATCTCCAACCATGGATGGACAATCTACTTTTACTTCATAAGAAGTATCATTATTAATTACTGGATAAAATTTACCATTTACCATGACTTCTTTGATAGTCTCATTAGGAGTTACAGTGGCACTAAAGGTTAAAACAATATTATTTTTAGCAACATAATTTATCTCGCTTGGTACTTCAGTTAATTTAACTGTATAATGAGTTTTGGTTGTAGTATGTTTAACACTATCGGCAACATCATTTATATCTAAATTACCATCATTATTAACATCAAAGTCAAAGTCTTCTTGGGGTTTATGATTAGGTTTTTTAGTAGATGAATTAGAACTAGGTTTAGAGCTAGTTGATGTATTATTATCGCTTGGGTTATTTTCTTCTTGTTCTTCTTTATTTTTATCTTTTTTAATATCTAGTAGATATTCCATTATTTCTTGGGAATCTTCATAATTCTTTTCACCATCATGATTAATATCTTTTTTAGTATAACTAGCATTTAAAAGATAGATAAAAGCACCAAGAAAGAAGATAAATAATACAATATAAATATTTCTAATTTTCTTCTCTTTTTTACGAAATAAACAAATAAATATAATACAAAATAGAGTTAAAAGGCCTACTAAACCTACCCCGATTAATGCTGGGGTAATAGTATAAGTTGTTCTTATTTCTTCTGGAGTTTCCACTATTGCATTAGGTTTATTATCAGGCACAGTTTCATTTGGAGCAGCATCTTTCGTAACTAATACTTCAATAGTTTTTTTAGGATAAGTTACTTTAGTTTCTCCA
This sequence comes from uncultured Bacilli bacterium, assembly GCA_947632455.1. Lineage (GTDB taxonomy): Bacteria > Bacillota_I > Bacilli_A > RF39 > UBA660 > Caccenecus. Next base: position 28,428 of record CANRPK010000012.1, on the reverse strand, counting down.
TCAGAAGAAGATATATTTATTAAAGCAATATTAGTAGTGCCAACATTAGCATCTTCTTTTACTTTTAGACGGACTGTAAAGATTTCATTAGATAAAGTACCAGTTTTATTAATAATACCAAATTTATTTGTTTCATCATTATAACTAATACTTAAAGCATCCGTGGATAAAGAAAAATTAGGCGTTGTGATGGCTTCAAAAACATTTTCATCATAACTTAAAGTAGCCATTAAAGCATATAGGTCAGTAGTCTCGGGAAATTTAGCAGTTAAGACTATTTCTTCCCCTATATCTAAGACTGTTTTATTAGCTTTAAAGATAATATCATTTTTGGCATAAACATTAAATGGAATTAAGATTAGAAATAAAATACTAATTATAATATTCTTAATTTTCATATATAATTCCCCCTTTGAAAAGATTATATATTTATTGTAATATAGATTTAAATTTAGTGCAACAAAATATTAAATATTCTGGGTTTTGGTTAATTTATAAAAACTATCATAAGTAGGTATAATTATCTCTTTTAATTTGTTTATTTCTTCAAGAGTATAATAACTATTATAGATTAATGAATAAAAAATGTTTAGAGCATTTATGATAGAAAAATGGCTTAAATTATTTAAAAATCTTTTTTTAGAGACTATAATACCATCTATATTTAAAAGATGAGAATTTATTTCATAAGAAATTAAACTTTCAGGTAAAGTAATACTTGATGGTACAGATTTAAATTCTTCTAAAATTGAGGTTGGAATAATACTTTCATAATAATTAGGATTAGTTATATTAACACATTCTAGTGGAATATTTAGAGCCATGGCAATTTTATAATTATATAACATGTTAACAGGATAATTTAAAAGATCTAGACTATCTTTTAGAATACCTAATTCTAAAGCTACATCTAATTTAGTTTGAAAATCTGGATCTTGGAAGAAGGAAATATTAGTAGTTGATTTAGTAATTGCAAGATTATATTCATTTAATAATTGTAAAGTTTCTTTTAAATTGGGAGATAAAAGAATTTCAAGACTATTTTGATAATTCATAATATTAATATTAAAATCACTTAAAATACCAATATTAGATAAAATAGTAGCTAATAAAGAATTAGTATTAAACATAATATCTTTATGTTTACTAATAAAAGTTAAATTTAGATAACCATCTTTAAGTAATTTAATTATAGTTTTTAAATGATCATAATTTATTTTAGGAATTTCGCTAACTTCAAATTTAATATTTAAAGATGAAAGCATTAAAAAGATATTTTCTAAAGTATCATAACTTTGATTCATTACAAGTTTTTGATGTTCTTCATCTAGCATATTATAATCATAATTATATTTAGCAAATAAGCGAGTTAAATTAGCCTTATTATTAGTTTTTAGACTTTCTAGCTTAGCAACTAAAGTTTTATAACATTCTTCATTATGTTCTAATACATAATCTACAACTTTATTTTTAATATCTTCATTAGGACATAAAGCCATTAAATGATCAATATTTTTTATTTCACCATCTATAGTTAAATTAGAGATTAATTCAAGGATTTTTTTATTTTGTTTTTTAGCTTCTTTTACTTTTTTATCAAATTCTTTGATAGTTTTACTATGAATACTATAAATGATATCATAAAATGAAGCTATTTCAAAATTAAGTTCTTTCATTTTAATTAAATAATTTTTCGCTTCGTTATAATTAAAGGGAGAATTTTCAATAATATCACTACATAATTTTAGATATTCATAAAAATGAGTAGCATTTAAGATAAAACTAGGATTGGTAGGAATTAGATCTTTTATATCATCATATAACTCTTTATTATTAGAAACATAGCCAACACTTTTAGTTAAAACTTCTACATCTTCTTTATGTTTAGCCGCGATTAAACTAATTTTAGCAGTAATATCAAGTAAACCAATAAAATTATTATTTTTACGATGTAATTCTGGATACTTTTGATATTTAAAAATATAAAGAAAACATTCTTTAAAATCTTCTTCATTAGTAAATATAGCCGGATATTTAGAGACTAAATCTAAAATATAACAAGTTTTATTAGGATATAATACCAAAAAAGCACTGACAATTATATCTTTAAATGAATTACTTGCTAAAGCTTTAGGATCGGTAATATTATGAGTTTTAAAGAAATCTTGATAGTAATTTTTAAAAGCTTCTAAATTTTTAGTTTCATCAGGACTTATACTAGTACTAATAGTTTCTAGTTCAGTTATTAAATTCATGGTTTACCCCCTTTTTAAAGTATTATTACTTTCATCTAACATAGAGATTATTTCTTCATAGTAACTATTTTGAGTAGCTATAAAATTAGGATCGGTTAGAGAATGACAAATACTTTCTTTTATTTTAGCTATATTACTAGCTCTATTTTTTAAAATATTAGATATTTGAATACTTGTATCAGCTTTTTTCATAAAAGCATCTAATATTAGAAAATTATTACCTTCTAAATGAGTAAAAATTATTCTTATTTTAAAATCTTTTACTTCAAAATATGGAATATCTTTTAATTTTTTTAAGCCTTTAAAAGTACCATTTTTAATAGTTAATAATAGTTCTTTAAAAGCTTGATAGTAATCTAGAGGAACATTTTTACGAAGACTTTCTTTAAAGAAAATATTACCTAAAGTGGAAGTTAAAAAATAAATATTATTATCCTCGGTAGAGGTTTCAATTAATTCTTCTTCTTCACGAGCATATTCTAATAATTGAATTTTTCTTTTTAACATGGCTATTTGTTTATTTATTTCCGTCATTTCTAAAGCATTATCTGAACTTAAAAGCATTTTATTATATTCAACTATTTCTTGATAAAGATTAAATTTAATAATGCCTAATAAATAAGCATTGGAAATACTTGTATTTAAAATTTTTTTAATTTTGGCTGAAGCTTCTTCATCGTCTAAGGTATCAATATCTAATATACTTAAAGCTACAGATACTTCATTTATAGTAGGTGAAATCGCTTGAGCTTGAGCTTTAGGAGTAGAAATGTTTATTTGTGGTTCTTCTTTAATAGTGTGAGCATTTTCTAAGGAAGAGATCACACTAGTAAGCTCTTTAGCCTTAGCATTATTAATTGTGATTATTTGAATTTTTTGGGCAAGAGATAAATCTTTATTGGCTTCTTCAAAATAGGTATTATATGACATTTAAAAAATCCCCTTCTTTGCAGGAGATTATTGTAACAAATTTAGGCGCTTTTGTCAATTTGATTTTTAGCACAGCCATTATAAATCCATACTGGAAAATAACCAATTATAGCTTGTAATTTAGTATATAACTCAGGAATATCATTAGCAATAGCTTTTAAAGTCTCTTCTTCATCTAAATCAAAACCAGCATAGACGATTAAATCATCAATTATAAGATCAATATATTTAGGATTTAAATGGCTTTCTAAATAACATAAGAAATTAAAGATTGGTTCTTTAAATAAATTAATTTTATATTTACCTATACTGATTATTTCTTCTAAGCGACCATGAATGGGTGCAATATCTTTTTTTAAAGATAATACATCTTTATAATAATTATATTCTAAAGAAATTAAATAATCTTTTTTTAAGGCTATTTTATTATTATTACGAAGACTATTTTTTAGATATTCTTTTAAGCTTGGAATAGTAAAAATAATATTATACTCTTGTAAATATTTTATTATTTCATCTAATGTTAAAACATTATGAGTTCTTAATAAACCTAGAAGAACGCTATCTGTGACATCTTTTAAGCCATATTCTTCTTCATTAAAAAGGTTCATGGCCATCTTTATTGGATTAATTAAGTCATCAGGGATATAATAACATTCGGGATCTTCAAGAATTAAATAATTAGATAATAATTCATTTAAAAGTAAGTATTCTATATAACCATTATTTTTTTTGGGTAAAGGTTGTTCTAATAAATTTTTTAAAATATTTATTTCTTCCATATTACATAGACGCAAGATAATTTCAGGATCATCAATATATAATTTTATAAGATTACGATAAATATCTTGTCTAGTTATATCATTATATTTAGGGGGTTTGACACAAATTCTTTTATAAAAGGTATATATGTTTTCTTTTTTTCCTTGATTAAATAATTCTTTTAAACTAATCATTTATATTCCTCGATCAATCTTTTATGAATACCTGGTTCAACAATATTTATAGCATTTATAGCTTGTTCAAGACTACTTTTAAAATTACCTTTATAAAATGAATTTTCAGCTTTTACAAGGCCCATTTCAACATCTTTATAGATGGGACGATAACGATTACCATATACAATAGCAGTTTCAGCCATTTTGGCAGTTTTAATGGTTTCTTTAGTTGTATTAAATACTTTAAAAGTTAAATCACGAGCAGTATCTACTCGGGTATTTAGAGATTTAATAGATATTGGTCTTTTATCTAATTCTTGAATTAAAGCAGTTATAGCCTCGGCAGCTTCAGATAATTCAACGTAAAAGTTTTTAGGAGTTATTGGTAATTTATAACTTTTCATGTTATTTTTAGCTTGATGAAGAATTTTTTTGATTTCTTCAAGTTGTTCCCTTGCTCTTTTTTCATCTTCTTTAAGACTACTTAATGATATTAGAGTTTGTTCTAATTTTTCTTCGGTTTTAACAAGATTAGAATTAATTAATTCCATTTCTTTAGCAAGTCTAGAATAAGCAAAACTATTGCGACGATACATTTCGACAACTTTATGATAATCTTCTTTAATAGTACTAATTTCATTGTTAATATCAATTAATACTTGTAAATCTTCATCCATTAAATCATAACTATATTTTAAATCATCTAATTTTTTATTTAAATCATTACTTATCTTTTCTAATTTAGTTACTTTAATTAATATACTTCTTTCATAATCTTCATATATTCTTTTAGATAACCGCTCCTTATCAAAGTTATGATATAAAGAATCAAAATAATCTAAAATAGTTTTTAATTCAAAAACACTATCTTCTAAATTTAAAACGTTTAGGCGACAAAAGATATCATTAATCTTTTTATTAGCTTCGGTAATATTATATTCAATGTTTAAATATTCAAGATTAAAACCTTGTTTAGTCATTTTTTCAGCAATTTTAGTGATATCTTCAATTTTATTTGGAATTAGTTTTTTACCCATAAGAATAATAGATGGAGCTTCTTCAATAACTACTTTTAAATTACCAATAGTATCATCAATCGCTTTAACTATTTTACCTACTTCGGGATAATCATTATTATCCATGGCTACTTCAAAAGTACTAAATAGTTTATCAACATTTTCAAATTGTAATTCTAATGGTTTTTCTACTTCACTATACTCTTCTTTATTAGTATTAAATTTAGTTAAAATGGCCCGATATTCTGATTTTAGTTTAGTAATAGTCTCCCGATTTTTTTCTTCACTTAGAGTTATTTCTTTTACCTCATCTAATAGGAAATTAGATTTAGTTTTGACATAAGCAATTTCTAATTCTAGGGCGGCTATTTTAGATTTTAACTTAGGATAGTCCTTATTTTCAAAAGTCTCTTCTATTTCAATTAAAGCATCAGTTATTTTAGGTATTTCAACTTCTTTTATTTCTTTTAAGCGGGCAAGCCAATTATCATATTTCTTTTGCATAGTATCATTATTGATAAGTGCGCCAACTTTATTTAATTCTGAGAGAATTGATGCCCCAACGATTAGATTTTTATCTCTTTCTAAAGTAGTTATTTCAGTTTTATATTTCTTCTCTTCTCTTTTATTTATCCAATTTAAAACTAATATTATTACGACGATTGTTAAGATATAATATAATATACCAATTAATATAAAAGTACTCTTAGACATCACAGTCACATCCCAATTATATTTTATCATATATTGGAGGTATTTGTCGAGATACTAGAGTTTATTTCTTTAAATATTTAGTTTCTAAAGTACGAGCTAAAGTTAAATTTTCTTTTATTTTAGAATAATTAGGGAAATGCTCAGGATTAGCTTCTATATATGGAAGAAGTGAGGATATTTCATTTAAAAGATGCGAATTATTATTTATTAAGTCTAATAAACGTTCATTTAGTTCTTGTAATTCCTTTAAATAATTAGTATAGGACATTTTATTATCTTTTAAAGTATTATAATCCGTGACTATTTCATCAATGGCTACTAAAAATGTAATGGTTTCTTCATGAGTTACAGACATATAAATTAATTCATATATAAGATAGATTAGAATAGATCCTAATATTGAAAAAAGTAAAGCTTCAATATAATTAGAAGTATTTTTAGCTTTTATATGATTATCTTGATTTACTTTTATTTGTTCAATTATACTTAAAGTTTCATTATATAAATCTTCAATACTTAAACTATCTTTAGTTTCAATTTTTGTTATTCCTTTAATACCTAATTTTTCTAAATCTAGTTTTAAATATTCTTCGAAAGTTAAATCCCCCACTTCTGATAAATCATAAGTAGTATGTTCTCTTTTAAATTCATCTTCAACTTTTTCATAAGGGGTATATTCATGTAAAATAAGTTCATCTTCTTCATAATCAGTATATTCTTCACTTATAGTATAGGGATTATCAGAAGTTGGATTATATAAAGTTATATTAGTTAGATATTTATTAGATTTACCTAAGCTTTTAGATAAAGCTAAAGATCCTGTGATTAAGCCCGCGATAATACTTAGAGATGTTAAAATTAAAGCACAATTTTTACCAATATCTAATTTCATTTCTTTTTGAAATTGTTTAGAATTAATAAACTTACTATCTTTATAGCTTATTTCGGAAGTTATTTTTTGAGCTTGTTTTAGATATTTTTTTAATTGTTCATCTAATTTTGATACTTGTTCAATTCTTTTTTCAGAATTAATGGTCGAATTAACAATAGCAAATATTAATTCGGCAGTGGCATAATTAGCATCAAGACCCTTAGCATCTATTTTATTTTTAATATTTAAGATACTACTATATTTAGGATCATTTAAATTATAAGTTTCTAAATCTTTTATTACTTCTTTATCTAAAAAATAAAGATGCGTATCATTTTTTTGTAGTTCTTCTAAAGTAGAACTATAGTTAAAGGCAGCAATTTCTTCTTTAATAAAAAGATATGCCATATGATAAATATCTTGAACTAAAGGACCTTCCACTTCAAAATCTAGAGTACCGGATTTAAATAAACCATTTAAAAGTATAACTAAGCTTTCTTTAGTCAATTTAAATTCTTCTGAGGTTTTATTTTCTTTTTGAATAAAAGTTTTTAAAATACTAGTAAAAGAAGCAGCTTTAAGATATATTTCATAACTACTTAAATTAAAAAAGAGATTTTCTAAAGCACTAGTCGCGGCTATATAGGCTTGTTCTAAAAAGGCACTTTGACCTAAAGCCATGGTAGATGATGGATAAGTATAACTACTTTTTACCTCTTCTTTACATTTTTTTACTATTTCATTACGAATATTTTCATATTCAGTAACATTTAAACCAATATTTTTTAGATTATTTAATGTTCGATCAACTTTTAAAAGTGTAGAATTATAATTTATTGCTTGATCCATATTCATTCTCCTTTTGGTTATTTATTATAATATATTTAAAATTAGTTGTCTACTAAATTCTAAAAATTGGTAATATCCATTAATTGTAAATGTATAAATGGGAAATAAAACCATACTAATATTGGGTGAAGATTATGAAAAAGTTTTTAATTTTCTTAACATTTTTATGGTTTCCTTTCAATGTTTTAGCTTATTCTAACGAAGTTTATTTGGGAGGAAATACTATTGGAATAGATATTAAATCTACGGGAGTAATTGTTATTGGTTTTTATAAAATTGAAGGAAATTATCCTACGACTGATTTAGTCGAGGGAGATATAATAATCGCAGTTAATGATAAAAAAGTAACAAATATTAATGAATTATCTAAAGTACTTGAAGATAATGTCTATGACAATCAAGTAAATATTACTTATTTAAGAGATAATAAAATGGGAAATACTACTTTAAAATTAGTCCAGGAAAATAATATGTATAAAACAGGATTATATGTTAAAGATAATATATCTGGGATTGGAACTCTTACTTTTATTGATCCGGAAGATAACACTTATGGAGCTTTAGGGCATGAAATAGTTGAGGTTAATACTTCTAAAGTAATTGATGTTAAAACAGGTAGAATTTTTGAGAATAGTATTACTAGTATAGATAGCAGCAGAGATGGAAAACCAGGAAGCAAAAATGCTAAATTCTATTATCAAAATTTATATGGAGATATAAAGAAAAATACCAAATATGGTATTTATGGGACTTATGAGGCTTATTATGATAAAAATAATTTAATTGCAGTTGCGGAGCCTGAAGAAGTTAAGGTTGGTAAAGCGACTATTTATACAGTTTTAAGCAATGAAAAAGTTGAAGAGTTTACAATTAATATTACTAAAATAAATGAAAAAAGTGAAACTAAAAATATAGCTTTTGAAATAACTGATAAAAGACTTTTAGATAAAACTGGGGGTATTGTACAAGGAATGAGTGGTTCACCAATAGTACAAAATGGCAAATTAATTGGAGCAGTTACTCATGTGATAACTGATAATGTTAAAACGGGTTATGGCGTATTTATTACAACCATGTTAAAAGAAAGCGATAAGTAGCTTTCTTTTTTAATATTGTTTACCAAAATACAAACGATATTTAGCTGGTTTACCACAACAGAGGCAAGGAGTATTTATTGGTTCATCTTCAATTAAGCAACGGCTTTTCATACTAAAATCATCTTTTATTTTATTTTCACAAGCTTCTTCACCACACCAATTAGCTTTTATAAAGCCAGGCTTAGTAGTAGCGATAGTTTTAAATTCTTCATAATTGTTAGCTTCATAAATCATGGAATCTCTTCTTTTTAAAGCTTTATCATACATATCTTGTTGCATAATTGGCAGAATTTCTTTTATTTTATTAGATACTTCTTCTAAAGGAAGACGAATTTTTGATAAATCATCTCTTCTTACTAAAGTTAACATGCCTTCACTTAAATCGCGTGGGCCTATTTCAAGACGTAGAGGATAACCTTTTACTTCCGCATCAGCAAATTTAAAACCAGGCGTTTTATTGGTATCATCTATTTTATAACTAATACCCTCTTTTTTTAGAATATTTGCTATATTTGTAGTAGCTGTTTTTACATCTTCTGTATTACCGATTGGGATAATTATTACTTTAGTTGGGGCAATTTTAGGAGGAATTACTAATCCTCGATCATCTCCATGAACCATAATTATAGAACCAATCATTCTTGTAGTAACTCCCCAACTGGTTTGATATGGAGTTTCAAGTTTATTATTTTGATTTAAAAATTCAATGCCAAAGGCTTTAGCAAAACCATTTCCAAAATAATGAGATGTACCATTTTGAAGAGCAACCCCATCATACATCATGGCTTCAAGAGAATAAGAAGCTTCGGCGCCCGCGAATTTTTCTTTTTCTGTTTTTTTACCAACAATAACGGGAATTGCTAAATAATTTCTTTGAAAATCTTCATATATATGAAGCATTCTTAAAGTTTCTTCTAAAGCTTCTTCTTTAGTCGCATGCATAGTATGTCCTTCTTGCCATAGAATTTCCCTACTTCGTAAAAATGGTCTAGTGGTTTTTTCCCATCTAACTATAGTACACCACTGATTATATAATTTTGGTAAATCACGATAGGATTTAATAATTTTTTTATAATAATCACAAAATAAAACTTCACTAGTAGGTCTTACACATATTCTTTCATCAAGTTTTTCAGTTCCTCCATGAGTTACCCAGGCAACTTCAGGGGCAAAGCCCGCAATATGTTCTTTTTCTACATTTAAAAGGCTTTCAGGAATAAACATGGGCATTTGAACATTTTCATGACCAGTTTCTTTAAATTTTTGATCTAACACTTTTTGCATTTCTTCCCATATAGCATAACCATAAGGGCAAATTATCATGCTTCCTTTAATGGTAGAATAATCTACTAAATTAGCTTTAGTAACTACATCAGTATACCATTTAGCAAAATCTACATCACGAGGGGTTATATCTTTTATTTCATTCATTTTGTTTCCTCCTTAATATCATTACTTCACTTGCTTGTTTTTGTAATGATGAAATATCTTTATAATTATTGGCAACATTATTATAGGTTTGTTCTAAATCATCTGGATTAACTAAAGATGAAGAGTTTAAATAATTTATTATTTCTTCTAAATAATTTATAGCATCTAAATAGGTAGTATTTTCTTTTATCGTATCTATTTCACTTAAATATTTATTTCGAGAATTTATTAAAGTTTTAATTTGTTTTTGACAGTCTTTTAATTCATATTTTAATTCAGATATATCTAGAAGACTAACACTTTGAGCTTTAAGGTAATTATTTTTATTTTTATGAAGAAATATTAGCACTGAAATACTAGGAGGAATAATTAGTAAACTTAAATTAAATAATATTTGGCTAATAGGTAATTTAATAGTTTCAAAATTACCAAACAGAAACGTTAAACTAAAACCTAAAAGCATACCAATAATTAAATGATTATCCAATGATCTAATAAGATTAGTATATTCTTTTATTGTATTTAATTTTTGCTCTAATTCTTTTAATTTAGCTTGAAATTCATTTATTTTATTATTAAGTTCATTTACTTTATTATTAAAACCTTTTAATATTTCTAAGCGATTATATTCTAAACCTTGATATTTTTTTAATAATTCTTCATATTTTAAAATTAAATCTGACATTTTACTCACTTATTTCAAAGTCAACTAATTCTTTATTATCAGTTAGAATTTTATTTACTTTATCAGTGGCCGTTTTTAATTTTTCATTACAATATTTAGCAAGTTTCATAGCTTCGGTATATTTATCAATCGCAGCGTCTAATTCGACATTTCCGCTTTCTAATTCTTTTACAATAACCTCTAATTCTTTTAGAGCATCTTCAAATGATTTTTCCATTTTTTAATCCTTTCTTATTTATTTATTTCTTCGACTTGGGCAGTAACACTACCTTCGTGCATCTTAATTTTTATTATATCATTAATTTTTAGATTAGTACTATTTTTAATAATAGTATCATCTTTAGTTACTAAAGAGTAACCTTTATCTAATATACTTAAGGGATTAACTAATTTTAATGTATTAAGTAAGATTTGATAATTATGATTATTTTTAGTAATAATATTATTTAGATTATGGTATAGAGTATTAGAGTTATATATTAGTTTTTCTTTTTTTACTTCAAATAAACTATAGGGATTTTTTAAAATATAGGAGTTATTAAAATTATTTAATATTAAATTATAATTAGATATCCTTTTAGTAATATTATTATTTAAGATTTCGATTAGATTATCTAATTTTTGTTCTTTTAATTCATATAAAGATAAAGGGTTTTTAAGAATATATGAACTAGTAGCACTATCAAGTCTTAATTTACTTTTATGAATCAAATTATGCATAAATTCATTTAAACGAATATTATAAGAATTTAACATATTAATTATTTCAGTAGTGGTTGGCACAGCCATTTCGGCAGCACCGGTTGGAGTTGGAGCACGCATATCGGCGACAAAATCCGCGATAGTGAAATCTATTTCATGACCTACAGCACTAATTATAGGAGTATTGGCTTCATATATAGCTCTTGCGACTATTTCTTCGTTAAAAGCCCATAAATCTTCAATAGATCCTCCCCCACGGCCCACGATTAAAACATCAAGATCATATTTACCACTATCGGCTTCTTTTATTTGTCTTACAATATCTGGGGCAGCATCTCGGCCTTGTACTAAAGCTGGAAAAAGAATAGTTTCACAAATTGGAAATCTTCTTTTAATAGTCGAAATTATATCTTTTATAGCGGCTCCAGTCGGGGCAGTTATTATTCCTACTCTTTTAGGGATTTTAGGAATAGCTTTTTTGCACTCTTCTAAAAATAAGCCCTCCTTGGATAACTTTTCTTTTAATTTTTCAAATTCAATATATAAGTTACCTAGACCATCCGGCTCCATTTTTTCAACATAAATTTGATATGTACCTTGAGCTGGATAACATGAGATACGGCCTTCGACTAAAACATTCATGCCGTCTTCGGGAGTAAAATTTAAAGTGATAGCACTAGAATAAAACATAACTGCACTTATTCTAGAGGCCTCATCTTTTAGGGTAAAATAAAGATGACCACGAGAATGATTTTTAAAATTAGATATTTCACCACGTAAAAATACTTTATTTAAAAAAGGATTTTCATCAAAGATAGTTTTGATATAAATATTTAAATCACTTATTTTTAAATATTTTTCATTCATGAAAAAGACCTCTTTTCTTTTTATTCTTTAATAATTTTATCAAGAATTGCATTTATTATTTTACGTACGGATTCATCACTATACTTTTTAGCTAATTCGATGGCTTCATTAATAACAACAACTTCCGGAGTATCAGTATATTTTAGTTCATATATTGCTAATCTTAAAATAGCGGCTCCGGTTTTATCAATTCGAGATATATTCCAGTTAACCATATGATCATTAGCAATTTTATCTAATTCATCTTTATATGTAACAACTCCATAAACCATATCTTTTACAAAATCATTAGCAACATCTAAGTTATCTAACATGATTTTTTCAAGATCACAGGGAACTTTATTGGAAGTCATTAAATCATATTGATAAAGAATAATCATTATTTTTTCTCTTAATTCACTTCTAGTTAATGCCATTAAAATCACCTTTTTTAATTATATCTTATATTTTAGATTTATGCAATTTTTTATCGACTTTTATGCCAAAAACTTTTTTTAGTTTTATAAATAATTACCGGTAATGATACTTCTTCTTCAGTTATACCTCCATGCATCGCGGCAAAGCTTTCGCTTTGATCATTATATCTAAAATATTTATTAGTCTGAGCAACCGCTAAAAAATCGCCTAAACTACTAGATAATTGTTCATGATTAAAGCCCATTCCAAATAACTCTTTTTTTAAGACTTCTTCTTTAGAATATAATTTAAAATCTTTACCAAAATTGGCATTAAATAGTTTTTTAAATTCTTTTTCCATACCCGGTTTAACAAAAAATGTACAACATCTACCTTCGATAGAAATATTATTTATAAGCATATTATATAAATCAGGATAAGAACTTAAAGTATAAGCATCAGCATCGATAAGGCCATGATCAGATGTTACAATAACAAGACTATTATCTAAATTTTCACATAAGACTTTAGTTAGATCATTTATCTTTTCAATAGTTTTTTTGGTTGGTTCAGTATAAGTACCATTTTGATGAATAGTATTATCTGGTTCATTATAATAAGCATAAATAAATTTTTGATTTTTACTTCCAGTTAAACTGATAATTTTATTTTGCATATCTTCAAGACTTGAATAAGCATTATCACCAAAAGATTCTAAGCGAGTTACATCTACCCTTTCATTAATTAAACTTAATATATCAGTATAGGCAAAATATTTATGATTAATATCACCGACATATTCATTAGTATCAATAGAAGTATTGGTAAACATTGTAATAGTTTTATCTATGGGTTTTACATATTGAGTCCAACCTAAATAGCCATGCTCATTAGGATTTAGACCAGATAATATGCTAGTTAGAGAAGCTGTAGCGGTTGGAGGTAAGACGGCATCGATTGTAAATTTTAAATGCTTATTTAAAAAGCTTTTGGGATCAGAATTCATTTTTAAAATATTAGTTCCTAAACCACCATATACAATTAAAATAATATTTTTAGTTTTTTTAGCTTTAGCTAAAATTTTATCTAATTTTTTAAGACTATTATGATAGGTGGGAATATTATAATATTTTAAAATTGAATTACTTAAATTAGTTAGACAATTATTATAATTTGGTTCTTTTAATTTCATTTTATATTCTCCATTTCTTTTAATTCAAATAAGACATTTATAGCTTCCATTGGGGTCATATGCAAAGGATCAATAGTTTTTAGTTTTTCTCTTAGTTCATCTTTTGGTTCTTCTGTTTTAAAATTCATGGCTAATTGAATATTATTATCAGAAGTTTTCTTGGCGGAATTATTTTCATAAGTATTTAAAATTTCATTAGCTCTATTTAATAATTCTTCAGGCATTTGAGCTAATCTGGCAACATGAATACCATAACTTTTATCAGCTGGACCATTTTTTACTTTATGTAAGAAAGTAATAAGACTTCCCTCTTCTTTAGCAGCAACATGAACATTTTTAATATTATCAAATTCTTTATCTAAAGTAGTTAATTCATGATAATGGGTTGAAAATAAAGTTTTACATTTAATATTTGTAGCAACATACTCTAATATAGCTCGAGCAAGGCTCATACCATCATAAGTGGCAGTTCCACGGCCTAATTCATCAAATAAGATTAAGCTTTTAGAAGTAGCATTTACTAAAGCTCGTCTAGCTTCTTTCATTTCAACCATAAAAGTAGATTCCCCACTTACTAAATCATCACTCGCTCCTATACGGGTAAATATTTTATCAATAAGAGGCAGATTAGCACTTTTAGCTGGGACGAAAGAACCCATTTGAGCTAAAATACAAATAATAGCAGTCTCACGCATATAAGTAGATTTACCACTCATATTAGGGCCAGTTATAAGTAAAATATCAGTATCTTGATGCATGATAACATCATTAGGAACATAGCTACTTTTACTTACTTGTTCAATTACGGGATGACGACCTTCAATTATTTCTAAAGTTCCTTCTTCATTTAAAGTTGGTTTTACTAAATTATATTCTTCAGCGCACACAGATAAAGAAATTAGAGCATCTACTTCACTTATTATATTGGCTGTTTCTTTAATAGCTAAAACTTGTTTTTTAAAGATATCTCTAATTTCACAGAATAATTCATATTCTAAATCAAAGATTTTTTCTTCGGCATTTAAGATTAAAGATTCCTTTTCTTTTAGTTCAGGAGAAATAAAACGTTCACAATTAGTTAAGGTTTGACGTCTTTCCCAGCCTAAATTTTCACTTACTTCTTTTACTTGAGCTTTAGATACTTCAATATAATAGCCAAAAACTCGATTAAAACCAACTTTTAAATTTTTAATGCCGGTTTGTTCTTTAACTTTATTTTCAAATTCCGCAATAAAATCTTTACCACCAGAACGAATACTTTTTAATTCATCTAATTCTTTATTATAACCATCTTTAATTAAATAACCCTCTTTTATACTTATTGGTGGGTTTTCATATATACTTTTATCTAATAATTCGTATAGATCTTCATGAGTATTTAAGTTATAAGAAAATTTTAAATCGCTTAATAAAGTTTTAATACGAGGTAGGACGCCTAAAGAATTTTTGATTTGTAATAAATCACGAGCATTTAAATTACCAGTTATAACTTTAGCACATAATCTTTCTAAATCATATATTTCATATAAAAGATTTCTTAATTCATCTTTAATTATAAACTCATTATTTAGAACTTCTATTTGTTTATATCTATTTTCAATTAAATTTTTATCTCTTAATGGGTTTAATAACCATGATTTTAATTTTCTTGAACCCATGGCGGTTTTAGTTTTATCTATTAGCCAAAGAAGTGAATATGTTCGATCTTTTAGACGTAAAGTTTCAATTAATTCTAGGTTACGAACGGTATGAATATCCATCTCTAAATAATCATTTTTATTAATGATCGTAACACTTGAAATATGACTTAAATCTTTTAATTCTTTAACAACTAAATAATATAATAAATGTCTTATTCCTTGCTTTACCCGAACATCGGTGGCACTTTCAATTAAGGCTTCATAACCTTCAGTTAGATATTCATCATTAAAAGATACTTCGATACCATACGTATTTTTTAGGGTATTTACTAATTCAACATCAGTATTATCTAATAATATTACTTCTTTAATATTTAGACCAAGAATTTCATTTATTAGTTTTTCTTTATTATGAGGAATATTTAGACTTTTTAATTCACCCGTTGAAATATCTGCGAAAGTTAAAAGATACAAGTACTCTAAATCAAGAACTGAGGCAATATAATTATTATCATGTTCACTTAATAATTCTAAATTAACAATCGAACCTTTAGATATTACTTCAATTACTCCTCTTTTAACCATACCTTTAGTAGATTTAGGATCTTCTAATTGTTCACATATAGCTACTTTATAGCCTTTTTCAACTAATTTTTCAATATAGGGTGTAACACTATGGAAAGGTACACCACACATAGGAACTCTTTCTTTTAAACCAGCATTTTTACCTGTTAAGGTTAGTTCTAATTCTCTAGCGGCCGTTTCGCCATCTTCAAAAAATAATTCATAAAAGTCCCCTAAGCGAAAAAAAAGAAGTTCATCAGGATAATTTTTTTTAATTTCAACATATTGTTGCATCATTGGGCTTAATTCTTTTTCATTTATATCACTTATTTTCATTACTACTTCACCTTGTAATTTTATTATAACAGAATTTGGAATTTTTGCCAAACAAAAAGTGGGAAAGAATGGAGTTCCCACGTATGAAATTTGAAATTTTCCTCTACAAATTATTTCTATAGAAGAGCAAATTCAAAAATGCATTGCATTTTGCTTTGCGATTTTATTATATATTATTTATAATAAATAGTCAATATTATTGATACTATTTTTTAAATTTAATATTTGTTTATTATAATCTTTAGATTTACAAATATATGACCCTACTACGGCAATATCAGCGTTTTTAATTAAAGGAATAGTATCATTATTTATGCCACCATCAACTTCAATTTTAAATTTTAAAGAATTTTCGGTACGATATTTAATTAAACTAGCAATACGATTAGGTGTTTCTATAAGAAATTTTTGACCACCAGCACCTGGGGGAACACTCATTATTAAAACTAAATCTATAAAGGTTAGATAAGGCATTAGTTCTAAAATATCGGTCTCAGGTTTAATAGCTATTCCCACTTTAAGATTATTTTCTTTTAAAACTTCGATTGTTTTAATAATATCTTTAGTAGCTTCTAGATGAAAAGTTATATATTCGGGATTTAATTCTTTTAGAGGAATAATATAATTGATGGGATCTAGCGTCATTAAATGAATATCTAAGGGTAAAGAATAATCTTTTAATAATTTTACAACCTCATTTATTTGAAAGTTTTTATTGGGAACAAATAAGCCATCCATTAAATCAACATGTAAATAATCCGCGGGGGTAGAAGCAATAAGATTAATAGTTTTAGCTTTACTATAAAAACTGGTTAAATATGATACTGATATTTGCATTTTATCACCTACTTATAAAACTACAATAATTCTCATAGCGAGATTTTAAAATTTTACCCTTTGTAACTGCATCTTTAATACTACATTTTGTTTCTTTTACATGATTGCAATCACGAAATTCACAAGTATAATTTTGAAATTCGACAAAAGTATTTTTTATTTCTTCAATACTATAACTTGTTAAATCTAAACTAGAAAAACCGGGAGTATCAGCAAGATAAAAATCTTTTATTTTATAAAATTCAGTATGTCTAGTAGTATGTTTTCCTCGGCCTAAAGCAAGACTTACCTCGCCTATTTCAATGTTTTGACTAGGATCAAGTTTTTTGATTAAATAAGATTTACCAGCGCCAGTTTGACCTGTTAGAACGACATATTTATTTTTTAAAAATTTACTTAAAGCGGATATTTCAGTATTAGCAAATGTTTTAATATTTAGACTTTCATAATATTTTCGCAATTTTGATAGTTCTTTTAGTTCCACTTTCGTTACTAAGTCTAATTTAGTAAAACAGATAACGGGTGTAATATTAGATAAGAGAATAGCACTTATTTGTTTATCTAACAAATTTAGAGATAAATCCGGAGTTTTTAGACTAGTTACAATTAAAGCAAGAGAAATATTACTAATACTAGGACGATTTAAATAATTTTGACGAGGAAGAATTTTAATTAAATAATTATTTTGTTCATCAAATTCTACTTCATCACCAACAAGAGGAGTAAGCTTGTCATTGCGAAACTTACCCCTCGGTGTGCATTCATATAATTTACCATCTTTTAAGACAGTATAGGTATTACTTATATTTTTAATAATTTTTCCTTGGAGCATTTTATTCTAATCCTTCACCATATTCTGGTTCTTCCATGACTTGAGCAACTTTAATTTTAAATGTTTGACCAGCGACTATTTTATACCCTTCAGGACGAGATTGATAATAAATAGTACCGGCTTCATATTCATCAGTTGGAATATAATCAATATCTAAGATTAAGCCATAATTTTCAGCAAAATCTTCAACATCTTCGGTAGTGTAATCACCATTTGTAAAATCAGGATATAAACTGAATATATCAGGAATAAATAAAGTAATTGTATCACCTTTAGATAATCTTTCACCGGCAGCGACAGATTGTTCAATTATTTTGCCATCTTCATATTCATTTTCTTCATTGTTTTCATCAACTTCTTTACGTTCGATGATAACATTTAGCCCTAAAGCTTCTAGTTTTCCTTTGATTTCAAGGTAATTTTCATTGGTATAATCTTCAATCGTTACTTCTGCATCACCAATCGAAACAATTAATTTTACTTCTGTACCATTTTTTCTTTTTAGACCAATATCGGGATTAGTACCTATTACTTTACCATCTTCAATAGTTGGATGGGACTCCTCAATTTGCTCATCAGAAACTATAAATCCTTTATCTTGTAGTTTTTTAATAGCTTGTTGAACAGATAAGCCAGAAACATCGGGAATAGTCGCTTGTTTACCACTATTGGTAATAAATGGCATTAAGACTACGACTGAGGTAATTCCGACTATTAAGCCGGTAAAGATAAAGGCTAATACTATTAATAATTTATTTTGCTTTTTCAAATCATCACCCGTTATTTTCTTTGCAATAACTTCTTCTTTCTTATTTTCAATATTTTGAGTTTCTAAAGACTCTTTACTTTTTTCTTTTTTAACCATTTTCATGATTTTAGTATCATCAGTATCATTTTCAGAATATTTATAACTGATTATTGGTTCATTAATTCGAGATTCATCAAGGCAGGTTTTTAAATCTTCATGCATTTGTCTTGCATCATCATATCTATTTTTAGGATTTTTAGCAGTTGATTTTTTAATGATATTAACGACACTATTGGGAACGTTTGGAATTTTATCCCGAATATCAGGAATAGGTTCTTTTAGATGCTTAAGGGCTATTTCTACGGCATTATCACCTTTAAAAGGAAGTTCACCAGTAATTAGTTCATACATCACTATACCCATAGAGTAAATATCACTTTGAAGGGTTGATCCTTGCCCACTTGCTTGTTCAGGTGGCAGATAATGAACACTACCCATTACGGAATTGGTTTGCGTTAATTGTGTAGCATTCATGGCCATCGCTATACCAAAATCAGTAATTTTTACTAAGCCATTTTCTAAAATCATGATATTCTGAGGTTTGATATCACGATGAATAATATAGGAGTCATGGGCAACACTCATACCATCAGTTATTTGAAGCATGATATCAACGGCTTCACTTAATGTCAACTTACCACGTTTTTTGAGAAGATTTTTTAAGTGTTTACCTTCAATATATTCCATCACTATATAGTATTCACCATTATCTTCACCAACATCATAGACCTCGACTATATTGGGATGAGCTAAGCTACTAGCGGCTAGGGCTTCTCTTTGAAAACGACGGACAAATTTTTCATCATTTGATAAGTCCCCTCTTAATATTTTAACAGCAACATTGCGATCTAAGATGGTATCATATGCTAGGTAAACATTAGCCATGCCACCTTCACCAATCGATTTAATGATTTGGTAGCGATCACTAATTTTTTGACCTTTCATTATCACTAGTTACCTCTCCCTTCATTTAATACTAAATACGCAATAGATATATTATCAGTGCCACCGCGGGCATTACATTTACGAATTAATTTGCTAACTTTTTCTTCTATTTCTAATTCAGGATCATTTAAAACTTTTTCAATTTGTTCATTACTTAACATATTAGTTAGGCCATCACTACAAAGAAGAATGCCATCAATAGCTAGAGGATCATCAACATCAAATATATCAAGTTCGCATTTTTCCGCGGCACCTAAAGCTTTCATTAAAACGTTTTTCTTAGGATGAAATTTAGCTTCTTCTTCAGTTAAATTGCCGGCTTGAACTAAGAGATTTACTAAAGTATGATCTTTTGTAACTTTATGAAGTTCTTTATTTTTTAAAACAAAGCCTGAGGAATCCCCAATATTACCAAAAATTAAATAATTATGAGTTAAAAGAGCTACGACTAAAGTAGTGCCCATGCCTGTAGAATCCGGATTTTGGGAAGCATACAAGAGAATATTATTATTTATTTCATTGACACTATCATTAAGCCAATTTACGGCGTCTAATTTAGAACCTATACTAGATATTTTATTAAATCTTTTACCTAAAGATGCAATAGCTAAAGAAGAAGCTACTTCCCCTTTACGATGACCGCCCATACCATCACATACAATCATAAGATATTCATTACTAGCATTTTTTAGAATAGTTACACTATCTTCGTTATGAGTTCTAACTCTTCCAGTATCGGTTAAATAAAATGATTTCATTTATTCTTCATACTCCCTCTTAACTGACCACAAGCAGCATTAATATTAGCACCAAATTCTTTACGAATAGTACAATTAATGCCATTTTTCTTTAAAGTATCATAAAAAGCCATTATTTTGGTTTTACTACTTCTTTTAAATTCTAAATGATTAGTTTCATTATAGGGAATTAAATTAACATATATATTCATTTTTTTAAATAAATTAGCTAATTTTATTGCCTCTTCAACACTATCATTTACATTATTTAGCATAACATATTCAATAGTAACTCGTCTACCCGTAAGCTGCAAATAATGGTTAATTGCTTCTTTTAAAGTAGCTATATTATACACTTTGTTTACAGGCATTAATTTATTTCTTAGTTCATCGGTTGGAGCATGCAGAGAAATTGCTAGATTTATTTGAATAGGAAGTTCGGCTAATAGAGCCATTTTAGGAACTAGACCACAAGTAGATAAAGTGATATGACGAGCACCTATTTGAATGCCTTTACTATCATTAATAATGGTAATAAATTTAATGATATTATCATAATTATCTAATGGTTCCCCAATTCCCATGATAACAACACTTTTTAGGCGAATATTTAAATCACGTTCAATAACTAATATTTGTTCAACTATTTCATAAGCCTCTAAATTACGAATTTTCTTTTGGCGACCACTTTCACAAAATTTGCAACCCATATTGCAGCCAACTTCACTAGAAACGCAAATTGAAGGACCATAATCATGAACCATGACGACAGCTTCAATAAAATTATCATCAGCTAAGCGAAATAAATATTTATAAGTGCCGACATCACTTTCTTTTTTCTCAATCGTGATTAAATCAAGAGTAAAATCTTCTTCTAATTTAGTTCTTATTTCTTTTTTAATATTACTAAATTCTGAGATATCCCAGACTCTTTTTTGATAAAGCCATTCGTATATTTGAGTGGCTTTAAACTTTTTTTCACCAATACTTTCAAAATAATTTTCTAGTTCACTTCTGGTAAAATCAAATAAATTCTTTTTCATGTTAAACCTCTATATCATTAAATTCTAAATAGTATGTATATTCATTAGGAGTTTGGGATGTTATTTTTATATATTTTAAAGTATCATGAAGGATAGCTATTTCCCAAATATTGAAATTGGTTGCTTGATAAATTAAAGTATCAGTACTAGAAATAAGAGAAAACTCTAAATTTTGAATAGTCGAAAATAAAAGATTTTTATCTAAATAATTTAAATCTAGGTTTTCATATAAATTTGGTAAAGGTATTTTTTCATTTAATTTTTCTTCATATATGCCGGTTGAATCAAGATAATATTTTACTACTTTATCTTGTGTTTCTTTATAACCCCTATCGATATCTTGATTTTTAGTACCATTAAATATATATTTAGTATCTTGAATAGTTATTTCATATTTATAATTATAAGAACCATTTATAATTTGATTTTGAAGATTAGTTTTAGTTAGAGTACTTAATATTAAATCTATTTTAGGAGTAACTTCAGGGGATTGATTAGAATTATTACTATCAGGTTTAGGAGTAGTTGGAATATATTTAGAATTAATAAAAGATGTAATTATTAAAACTAGAAAAACAAAAGCAAAAAATATTCCCCAATATATTAATTTTAGAATAGCTGTTCCTCTCGGAGTTTTTTTAAGCTCCTCAATTTTACTTTTTAATTTAGATGTCTTTTCTTTTTTTGACATATTATCACCCACTTCTTAATCAAATTTTTTATTTAAAAGACTAGAACCATTAAGACCATTTAAATAATCTTTAGCACTCATAGCTTTTTTACCAAATGGTTTTAATTTAGTGATGTAATAGATATTATCTTGACAGGCAACTCCAATAGCATCTTTTAAAACTTTCACTATAGTTCCGGGTTCTTTAGTAGTTTCTTCACCAATATAGCCCTCAATAATTTTACAGTCTTGATTATCCATTAGAGCATAAGCAAGAGGCCACGAATTAAGGCCACGGACACGATTATGAACATTCTTAGCTAAATCATTAAAATTTAAGTGTTCATCATCTCTTTTAATTATTTTAGCATAAGTTGCCGCATCATTATCTTGTTTATAGCGCGTATTAGTACCATTTATAATATCGGGTAAAGTTTTTAGCAATAATTCACTTCCAAGATGGCTTAATTTATCATGCATAGTCGCAGTATTATCTATCGGAGTAATAGGAATTTTTGCCATTGTAATAATATCACCAGTATCCATGCCTTCATCCATATACATAATAGTAATTCCGGTTTCTTCTTCCCCATTTATAATTGCGTGATGAATAGGTGCTCCCCCGCGATATTTAGGAAGTAGTGATGCATGAACATTAATACAACCAAGGCGAGGAATATCCAAAACTTCTTTAGAAATTATCTGACCATAAGCACAGGTTACAATAAGATCTGGTTTAAGATTTTTGATTGGTTCATAATCTATACGAATTTTAGTTGGTTGAAAAACAGGAATATTATTTTTAGTGGCTAGTTCTTTTATTGGAGATGGGGTTAAAACCTTTTTTCTACCTACTTCTTTATCGGGTTGGGTTACTACTAAAATAACATCGGTCTTTTGCATTAAGGCTTCTAAGATGGGAACGGCAAAATCAGGAGTACCCATGAAAATTGTTTTTATATTCATTATATATCACCATCTTTATTATAACATGAAAAAGAAATGAAAAAAAGCTATTCTTTTGGAGAAAAATAGCTATCTAATTAAACAATTTATTCTTTCTTTAACTGGTTTTGATGGTAAATTGAGATAATTTATGGTTTCTTCTAAAGGAATTTGTTTTAATACGTATTGAAGTTTTTTATTTTTGATATTTTCGATAGTATTATAAACTAAAGGATAAAGGGATGGAGATATATTATAAGTATTAGGATTACTCGGAGTACTAAAGGCTGTTTCTAAAAGATGACTTAAAGTTATAAATTCTTCAAATGATAAGATAGATCCGGGTTTAAAACTAATATATATATAATAAAGATTAATTTCAAAGCCAATTATTTCTTCTTTATTTAATGGAGTTTTAATCTTTTCTAATTCATAGGCTTTTTTAAAATATAACATCGTATTACTTGAACCCCAACGAGATAAAATTTCAGCTGGACTAAATTCTAGTGGTAATACTTTTAAT
Organism: uncultured Bacilli bacterium; assembly: GCA_947632455.1. GTDB lineage: Bacteria > Bacillota_I > Bacilli_A > RF39 > UBA660 > Caccenecus. The sequence continues at coordinate 4,605 of CANRPK010000012.1, read as the reverse complement.
ATATTATTTATTTGATTATAAGTTGAGAATTTAAATATTTCTTCTATCTGTTTTATTAAAATGGATTCATCTTCCATCATAAATCACCATTTTGGTATTATAGCATATTTTTAAAGAAAAAAAAAGCTATTTATTTTCTAAAATAGCTTTTTGTAAACCTCTAAATGGTAAAGTCGCGCATGTTTTACGATTACCTTGTTTATATATATCATTATAAGCATTAGCGTCTTTTAAAAGTTCAGAATTATAAGTTTTACCTTCAGTCATTTGTTCAAATTCTTTAATAAATTCTAAAGCTTCTTCTTTAGTTTTACCAATAAGATTATTTATCATTACAGATGTTGCTGAAATAGATATAGCACAAGCTTCCCCTTCAAAAGTAATATCTTTAATTAGATCATTTTCAAATTTAACATAGATATCTATATTATCAATACAACTAGCATTATTAGTATTAACTTTATAATAACCACATCCATCCATACGTTTACGATTTAAGGGATGAGTGTAATTTTCCATAATTATTTCTCTTTTAGTTTCATTATCCATTTAAATCATCTCTTTTACTATTTTATCATAATCACTTAATAGCTCAACTAAATTATCTATTTCTTCATAAGTATTATAAAAATAAAGACTTATTCTAACAGTATTAGTTACTCCTACGGCGTTTTTTAATATTTTAGCACAATGATTACCAGCACGTACACATATATTATATTTATTTAAATAGTAAGCAATGTCTTGACTAAAAATATTAGATACATTAAAGGCAATGATACCACTATCGGATTCTAAATTAATAATATCTATATATTTTATTGGTAATAATTTACTAATTAAATACTTACGTAAATTATGAACTTGATCATTTATTTTAGTATAGCCAATACTTTCTATATATTTTATAGCTTCTCCTAGGCCTATTACTCCGGCAATATTAGGAGTACCCGCTTCTAATCTAGTAGGAAGTGGTTTTAGATAAACTTGATCAGGACTATCAAATGATTCATTCATACCCCCTCCTAAGTTAGTAGGTTCTAAATGTTCTAATAATTCTTTTTTACCATATAATACCCCTACTCCGGTTGGGCCACAAATTTTATGACCAGAAAAGGCAAGAAAATCAACATCTAAATCACTGACATCAACACGCATATGAGGGATCATTTGGGCCGCATCAACAACAACAAAGATATTATGAGCATGGGCATATTCAGTTATTTCTTTAATTGGTCTTTTATCCCCTATAACGTTAGTAATACCAGCAAGACTTATTACTTTAGTTTGGGGGGTAACAACCTTTTTTAAATTATCTAAAGTAACATAATAGTTATCATCTAGGGGTATGTAATTAATTTTTACTCCTAATTTGTTTGCTAATCTAAACCATGGAAGAACATTAGAGGCATGCTCACTAGTAGTAAGTAATATTTCATCATTAGGTTCTAGTAAATCTTCAAAAAAGCCATGCGCTATCATATTTAAAGATTCGGTAGTTCCACTGGTAAAGATAATTTCTTCTAAAGATTTAGCATTAAGAAAATCTTTAACAAGAGTGCGAGTTTGTTCATATTCTTGATCTACTTTAAATGATAAATCATAATCACCACGATGAGCATTAGCGGAATAATTAGTATAATAATCAGCAATTTTATCAATTACACATTTAGGTTTTAAACTAGTGGCACTATTGTCAAAATAAATTATATCTTGTTTTAAAAGAGGAAAATCTTCTCTATTCAAATTCTATCACCTCCGCTTGAATTTTTTCTTGAAGTTCGGCCGGAATATTACTTAATAAAAAGCTTTTTAAAAGTAGACTTTTAGCCATATAATCATCTAGCCCTTTTGTTTTTAAATAAAATAAACTTGATTGATCAAAGGAACCAATAGTTACTAGATGGTTAGCCATAACTTCGTTAGTATTTACTTCAATATTAGGACTAATTTTAATAGAAGAATTATTAGGGATAAGTCCTTTTAAATCTTCTAATAATTCATTATCACAGGTATTTTTAGTTACTATACCTGTACATATTATTTCTAATTTACTATCTTTATTTTTATTTATAGCTCTTAATTTAATATTTTCTTTATTATTAGAACCTATTGTATTTATATTAATTATAACTTTATTATTACCAGTATTTAGAAAAATAAAATTGGTATTTAAAATACTATTATTATTTACTTTTAGATCAATATTAAGATCTTTATTTAGGATATAAACATAAAATAAATTTAAATTACTATTATCAGCTAAATTAATATTTAAGTTATTATTTTTAGTATCATAATGAGATAAAGTAAGTTCTCCTTCAAGATCTAGACTAATATGATGATAATATTCAATTAAATAATTTCCGGTAGTTAATTTATTATTATCCTCTTCCAATATTAGTTTATTCATTTTGCTTCGACCTACTAATAACATTTGCCTCAAAGCCTGAGGTTTCTATTTTGTTTACTAAAGATTTATCACCGGAAGAAATAATATGACCATCTTTTAGAATATGAACTTGATAATCAGGAAAATATTTTAATAAATCTGGATGATGAGTAATAATTAGCATGCTTGGTTTATACATTGCATAATATTTACTTAAAGCTTGACCGACAACTTTTAAAGCATCAATATCTAAGCCGGAATCTATTTCATCTAACATAATAAAACTAGGTTCTAACATAAATAAACTTAATAGTTCATTTTTCTTTTTTTCACCACCACTCATATTAAAATTAATATCACGATGAACAAAAGATTTAGGTAATTTAATAATATCACATACTTCATTTAATTTTTTATTAAATTCAAAAATATCAATAGGTTTACCAGTTTTAGCACTTAGAGCATTTCTAATTAATTCAGCATTAGTTATACCCTCTATTTCAATGGGATTTTGATTTAATAGAAAGATACCTAATCTACTAATATCGGTAGGTGTAGTTCCAACTAGATTATGATTATTATAAGTTATATTACCATTTATAGTATAATCTGGATGATTAAAGATGGCTTTACAAATAGTACTTTTACCAGCACCATTTGGACCCATAATAACATGAATTTCCCCATCATTTATAGTTAAATTAAAATCATTTAAGATTGTTTTATCAGATGCTTGTACATTTAAATTGGTTATTTTTAACATAATTTGTCACCAGATTTATTGTAGCACATTACATAAAAAAAAGAAAGGCTAACGTTTTAGATAGCTTTCAGGAAAATTATTTTCAACTTTAACTAATAAACCATAAATTAATTCATTTAAAATTGGTAAATAATCTTTAGTTATGCCATTTATATTTATATTAGCTTTAGCGTTTTCTTTACGACTAGCAGTTAGGCTTAGATCATTTAAAATTAAAGTTGCTTCATAGTAAATAGTTTTACCACTTTTTAAAGATAAAATCTCAGTTCTATTAGGTTTAGCAATACTTAAAGTTGTTTCTAATTTATTATAGTTATAATCATCTTGCTTAGGAGCAAAGATAGATAAATAAAGATTTTTAAGGCTAGTTATAGTACTATTTTGATTAAGAGTAGAAAATGTATTTAAATCAATAGTAGTACTATAATCATAAGGAATATTTAGTTCATAGATAGTATCAACTATTTTAATTTGAAGACGTAAATAATGGGTATCAAAAGCTTCAGTAATCTCGCGATTTTTATTTACAGCATTAAATTTACTAAGTTCTAAAATACCACCTTTTATTGTATAATTATGTTCAAAATAATAAGTAATATTTTGATATATAATAACAAGATAATCTCCTTTAATTTGAACTTTTAAATGATGCTTCTTTGAAAATATAATAAGATACTCTTTAAAATTGGGTTCATTAGTCTTTTTTAGCTCAAACGAAGTCTTGCCTGTTAATATTTTAACGGCATTATAAATGATCATTTTCATATAATCGTCTAAACTATTTAAAGTATGACAATCACTTAATATTAAAAATGATGTTAAATCCGAGCTAAATTCATATCTTAAGGGCATAGCTTTTCCTTTCTTTTACGAAAAATATGTTACTTACCTTGTAACATATTTAATAAATCAATTTTAAATTTATCTTTAGCTGCATTAGCCTTAGAAATCATAATACCTTTATAAGTGGTAAGCTCACTCATATGGCCTTCAAGTAATATTTCAGTTGGTGTTATAGTATCTAACATAACTGTTCCTTCTTTTAAGTATACGGTATAAAATAATTTTACTTCACCATGAACTGCGGCGAACATTTTATCACTTGGAAGTTTTAATTCATACTTTTCAGTATGTTCCTTTTTATTAGTACTTATTAATTCTCCAACAAAATTTCCATTTCTAAGTGCGGGATAGTATTCAAAGTTTAATTTTTTAAAAGCTAACATATTATATTTTTTTAAAGCTCTTTCTAATTTTTTAAACTCATTTTCATTAATATAATCGAGTACATATCCTTTCATAATATAACCCCCTTATTCAATTACGCTTAAAATTATAGCATATTTCGGGGATTTTGTCAAATTTCGGAAGGCTTGTTATTTTAAATTTGAAGTGCAACAAATAAGCATTGAAAAAGACATATGAATAATCTATAATATCTATTCGCAAC
>CANRPK010000011.1 GCA_947632455.1 uncultured Bacilli bacterium | reverse complement strand
TCGTGCTCTTTGGTTCGCACGTGCATAGCACGTGGTTTTATAAGTAGCTATCTTTCGATTGCTACATAATAAAAAAGTTATTTCCTGGGAAATAACTTTAGCTTTAATCTTGCTTTATTTCAATACGATTAAATAATATCTTTGGTTCATTAAGTTGTAAATTTAATTCTAATTGGCCAAATGAATTTATGGTTTCATAAGATGTTTTTTGGGTATTTAATTGCTCTAATATATTAGCACTAGTTGTAGGAATAAATGGACTTAATAAGATAGCACAAATACGAATACTTTCTAATAAATTATATAGTATAGTTGCTAGACGATCTTTTTTAGTTTCATCTTTAGCTAAACTCCATGGAGTAGTATCATCAATATATTTATTACATTTTCTTAATACTTCCATTATTTCATCGATAGCTTCATTTACTTTTAGTTCATTCATTTTGGTTTCAACAATATCTTTTAAGTTAGTAACACTTTTAATTAAATCATTATCTAATTCTTCATTAACATGAGGATTTAGAGTAATACCATTAAAATATTTATGAGACATACTAATAGTTCTATTAACTAAATTACCTAAGTTATTAGCTAGATCAGTATTAGTACGAGTGATTAGTGCTTCTTCAGAGAAATTGCCATCACTTCCGAAAGGTACTTCTCTTAAAGCATAATATCTTACCGCATCCACTCCATAAGCATCAATATATTCTCTAGGATCTTTATAATTACCTAGGCTTTTAGATATTTTGCCATCGTTTATTTTTAACCAACCATGACCAAATACTTGATGAGGAAGTGGTAAATTTAGAGCCATTAACATACAAGGCCAAATAATAGTATGAAATCTAACAATTTCTTTACCAACTAGATGGAGATCAGCAGGCCAATATTTTTTAAATAATTCACTATTTTCATCAGGATAACCTAATGATGTAATATAATTTGATAAGGCATCAATCCATACATACACTACATGATTAGGATCAAAATCAACTGGAATACCCCATTTAAATGAAGTACGTGATACACATAAATCTTCTAAACCAGGTTTAATAAAATTATTTAACATTTCATTTTTACGAGATAATGGTAAGATAAATTCAGGGTTTTCATCATAAAATTTAATTAATTTATCTTGATACTTAGATAGTTTAAAGAAATAAGCCTCTTCACTTACAAGTTTTACTTCTCGACCGCAATCTGGGCATTTTCCATCTGAAGCTTGGCTTTCTGTCCAAAAAGATTCACAAGGGACACAATATAAGCCTTGATATTCACCTTTATATATATCTCCTTGATCATATAATTTTTTAAATATTTTTTGAACTGCTTCTTCATGATTTTTATCAGTGGTTCTAATAAAATAATCATATGATATGCCTAATTTTGCCCATAAATCTTTAGCATTTTCAATTATTTTATCAACATATTCTTTAGGAGTTACTCCTTCTTCATGAGCTTTCTTTTCTATTTTTTCACCATGTTCATCAGTTCCAGTTTGAAAAAAAACATCATACCCAGTAAGTCTTTTATACCGAGCTATAGCATCGGCAATTATTGTGGTATAACAATGACCAATATGGAAATTAGCACTAGGATAATATATTGGGGTAGTTATATAATATTTTTCTTGCATGTTTATTCCTCCTTTAAAATAAATAAAAACCATAAACTAAGGGCGAATTTTGAACCGCGGTACCACCTTAATTCATGATTTTTCATGCACTTTACTTGTAACGCTAGTGAGCGTTTAAACTCCAGAGTCATCTTCCATATTATCTAATATTCGTTTGCATCTTCCACGAACTTTCTTTAAATAAATAATATGTACTCATTCCTTCATCATTTAATGAGTTAATTATATCAAAATTAACTTAAATGTCAAGTTTTCTTGCTAAGATACTAGCAATTAGTTTGCCTATGCTAAGCTCATTAGTTAATTTTTTTTCATTATACATAATTATTAAACCAATACTATCATTTAAAGATATGATAGGAATAAATATAAAATTACCAGTTATGGTAGTATTATCTATTTTTAGATTATAATCTTCTTTCGTTACTATTTCGCGATTTTCAATTATTTTTAGATATTCAGAACTTAAATCTTTAAATATTATTTGCTCATCTAATCCGGATGTTGCTAATATTTTTTCGCGATCTGTTATTATTATTTTATAATTTAAATCATTATAAATAATTTCACATAGAGATGTGGCTAAATCACTTGTTGTTTGTAAGCGATGATATTTTTTTAAAATTATACTATCACTTTCGGTATATATTTCGACATTTTCACCATCTCTAATACCCAAATTTCTTCTTATTTCTTTAGGAATTACTATCCTTCCTAATTCATCTATTCTTCTTATTATTCCCGTTGATTTCAAAGGTTACAACTCCATTTCTAATATTAATATTAGTAAAATAGAAGTTTTTATACATTAAAAAACTTGTCTATACTTGGAATAAGAAAGCAGTATAGACAAGTCCTTAATTGTTTGGTTTTACGATAAATGGATTAGATGATGCTCCTGTTCCGCTTGTAAATTCGATATCAGCCTTCAGATTTATTACTGGACGTACACCAAAGCGAGTATCTTGAACGCCCGCAGCGCTGAAGAGGCCATTATCCCACACATTGAACACGCGAGCCCAACCATCGACAAAATAGTCACACGGAGACATTGTCCAATAAGTTTGGTTAGTATATAGCCAGTAGTTAGTTGATACAGCACCTGCAAAACCTCCGGCCATAACATATTCATCACTAGTAATTAATGCAGCTGAAACTGAAAGCTTTGCATTTCCTCTATTTGATTCTTCTATTGTATATAAATCTCTTTTTAAAGCTATAGGATCTATTTCATCAAAACTACTAAATCTTTCTGCATCTGTTGGATTTGTATCAGGCATTACTACTCCACACTTTAACGTTGGATATTGTTTTGTTCTCCAAGTGCTCTTTGCAAATAACCTTGCTGATGGAGCATATCCACTAGCTTTTTGTCCAGTACCATCTCCATTATCACCAGTCATAATATCTTTTACAATAGTCCTATCATTGCAAAATCCTGTACTTCCATCTAGATAGTCTGTATAATTTGTCATTGCTCCTTTTCCGGTATACCAATTATTTACTGCTTCGGCTATTGTACTTGGTGTAGTATTTGAATGAGTTTCTTCATAACTTGGACTTGGTTTTTCCTCTGTATGTGCAGTTCCATAATAATAGCCTACATAGGTATTATCACTATATGATGTAGGTCTATAAGCTGTACCTCCTACAGCATTTGTTTTTTCTTCTATTGTATCTGTACAATTTGGTTCTGCACATTGGAATATCATTCTTAATGTGCCATCTCCATTTATTCTGATTATTCGCCATGTATGATTAGCAAATGTTACCCAGTTATTAACATCTTCATTATTTCCTCTAAATACATAACTTGTTCCATAATTATCTGGACTGGTATATAATTTTTCTTTTCCTTCGGGGTTTTCTGTACTCTCATCATATGGTCCTGTAATCGGATTTGGCATTTCATCTATGGTATATTTACTTCCTTTTGATGTTTCTAATTTACCTAACATTTCTTTTACTAAACTATCAAAGTATATATAACATTTTGTTCCTTTTTCGCTTAATTTGTTTACTCCTATATATTGTCCATCATATGTTATTTCGGCTTCTTCTAACCTTTGTTTACCCACTTCACAATAGCTTTGTGAGCTTAGCTTATATCCTGTTGTTGGTATTTTGTTTATATTAGTATATTTATCATCTTCACTTACATAATCATCTTTTTCCTGATACATGGCGATTATATTTAAATCAGCTTTATTATAACTTATATTCCCACTTGCAAGCTCTATACTTTCTGTATTCCTATATCTTGCTAAACTTGTTATATAGTTTATTACTATTACTAATATTATTGCTAATATAAATCCTACTACAAATATTGTTTTATTTCTTCTACTCTCTGTATCTAACCTTTCTATTTTCATTTTTCTTTTCCTTTCCTTTTATTAAACATATTGTATTTTTCTCATATTGATATTATACAACACATGTGTTCATATTTCAACACAATTATTGTAATTTGTGAAAAAATGAAAATGGTGATTTGAATATGTACTTTAATGAAAGAATTAAATGGGTTAGAGAATGCGATAATATTAAACAAAAAGATATTGCTGAATATTTAGGAATTAAACAACAACAATATGCTAGATATGAAAAAGGTGTTAATGTTATGCCGGTTACTTATCTTAAAAAAATTTGTGAATATTTAAATATTTCAGCAGATTATATATTAGGTTTAACTGATGAAAAAAAGTCTTATAAAAAATAACAACGCTTAGCACTATGGTTGTGTAAAGCGTTGTTTTTGTTTTAGATATAACTTTTAATTAATTCAAGTAATGAGACAAAAGTATATAAGAAGTGTTTATCATTCTTTTTTATTAATAGAGATATTTTTATTCTTTTATTTTGGTATTTAAATTTTAAATTAGGATTAATATTATAGCTTTCTAAGAATAATTTATCAGCTTTAATATTATTAGATATTTCTTCAGGTAGTTCTATTTCTATGTAGCTATTTGTTTGAGTTACTCTAGTAATATTTAAGTCTTGAGCTAATTTCTCAAACCATTCTTCATACATATAAATTAATAGTTCTTCACTTATTTTACCAAAACGATCTTCTAATTCATTTTTAATTCTTTCTAAGCTTTCTTTAGAATTTACTTCATTTATTTTATTATGAATTTCAATTTTTAACTCATCATCTTTAACATAATCATCACTGATATGGGTAGCGACATTTATTAGGGCAGTTTTTGAAGTATCTTCTTTTACTTCTTCCCCTTTTAAGCGTCGCATTTCTTCTTCAATCATTTGCATATATAGATTTATACCTACGGAATCCACAAATCCAGCTTGTTCACTTCCTAAGATATCACCGGCACCTCTTATAGCTAAATCACGCATAGCTATACGATAACCACTTCCAAGTTCGGTAAATTCTTTAATAGCTTCTAATCTTTTGATAGCTACTTCATTTAACATTTTTGTTTTATTATATAGTAAATAAGCATACGCTATACGACTAGAGCGACCTACTCGACCTCTTATTTGATATAACTGAGATAAGCCAAAGTGATCAGCATCATAAATTATTAAAGTATTAGCATTAGGAATATCTATACCTGTTTCAATAATCGTTGTACAAACAAGAATATCATATTTATAATCAATAAAATCTTGCATAATATTTTCTAATTCCTGTTTAGTCATACGACCATGAGCGCATACTATTCTAGCTTCGGGAACTAATTTATTTAATTTATTTATAATACTTGTTAAGCCATCAATATTATTATATAAAACAAATACTTGACCATTTCTTGATAATTCCTTATAAATTGCATCTTTAACAATTAAATCTTCTTCTGCCATAACATAAGTTTGAATAGGATATCTATTAGTTGGGGCAGTATCTATTACGGATAAATCTCTAAGACCAGACATAGCCATTTTTAAAGTTCTAGGTATAGGAGTAGCGGATAAAGTTAAAACATTAACATCCGTTTTTAACTTTTTAATTTTTTCTTTATGAGTTACACCAAAGCGCTGTTCTTCATCGACAATAAGCAAGCCTAATTTCTTAAATTTAACATCATCACTTAACAAACGATGAGTTCCAAAGACAATATCTATTTTACCATTTTGTAATTCTTCTAATATTCTTTTAGTTTCTTTAGGAGTTGTAAAACGATTTAATAAGGCCATATTTACGGGATAATCTTTAAATCTATTTAAAGCAGAAGAATATTGTTGCTTAGATAAAATAGTAGTTGGACACAAATAGAATACTTGGCGATTATTTAAAACTGTTTTAAACATAGCTCGGAAAGCAACTTCAGTTTTACCAAAGCCAACGTCACCACATAATAAGCGATCCATTGGAACTTTACTTTTTAAGTCATTATCTATTTCAACAATAGCTTTTTCTTGATCTTTTGTAGGCGTATATTCAAAGTTAGAAGCAAATTCATCTTCTAAAACATAAGTTTCAAATGGAGTACCATTTATGGCGGCTCTTTCGGCATATAATTTTAATAGTTCTTCAGATATATCTTTAATTTTCCGCTCTACACTTCTTTTGGTTTTAGCCCAGGAAGTAGAATTTAATTTATTTATTTTGGGTTTTATTCCATCTTTACTAGCATATTTTAAGATTGTATTCATTTTTTCAACTGGAACATATACTTTATCATTACCTTCATAAAGAATTTCAATATAATCTTTTTCTAGTCCACTTTGTTTTAAGGTTTTTATACCATTATATATTCCTATACCATGCGCCATATGAACAACATAATCACCTAAATTTAGGGAATTTAAATCTTTTATTTTACGGCCTATTTTATAAGAATTTTTATATTTAATTTCTTTTTTTGCAATATTTTCAATATCATTTTCAGAAATTACAACATATTTTTCAAATATAAAGCCTTGAGGAAGATAAGCATTAAATATTTTTATTGGTACTTCTATTTCTTCTTTAATAATTTTTATTTGAGTAGGTTTAGACAGATAAAATATTATTTCATAGCCTTTTTTATACCAAATGTTAGTTGCTTCTTTTAAACGATTAAAATCAGAATTAAAATTAGTAAGAGTTTTACTACTAAAGTTTAGAGCATTAGCTGGGGTTTTATTTTCTAAAAAATTTATATAAATATTATATTTAGGATTTATCTCATCAAGGGCGTACATAAACTTTGTATCGCTTGGTAATTCTTTAGATACTCGATATTCAAACATTTCCTCTTCTAATTTAGCGTAACTGGCTTTAATACGATTATAATCAACATTAACTAAAATAGGATCTTTTGCATAATCAAATAAAGATGAATGAGTATCACTACTAATTTCGCCATTTGGTATAAGATTTATTTTCGTTATTTCATTTATAGACATTTGGGTTTCTTCATCAAAGTAGCGAATGGATTCGATAGTATTACCAAAGAACTCCAATCTTAGAGGATGTTCTTCTAAGGTTATAAAAATATCAATAACAAAACCGCGAACTGCATATTCACCGGTTGTAGTTACAATAGTCTCTCTTTTATAATCTAATTGTTCTAAGATTTCTATTAATTTATCACGATTGATACTCATATTCTTTTCTAAAACTATATTTAATTTATTTTGAATTTTAGTATCAGTTAAATATTTTAAATAACCCATTAAATTAGTAATTATAATACCTTTTTTATTTTTTATAGCTTCTAGGGTTTCAATACGATTGGTTTTAAGTTCAGGAGAAATAGCTAAAGCTTTACTTGTTAAAAAATCATCCATAGGAAAAAGATAAGTATTATCACAAAAGTTTTTAACATTACGATAAAATTCATTCGCTTCATACAAAGTAGAAGTTAAAACTATGATATTACGATCTTTATTTTCAAATAATTTAGACACATAAAAACCCGCGAGTGTATTAGTTAACCCGGTTATAGTTAAATCATTATCATATTTAAAATAATTATTAAGAAAATCCATATTATCACCTAATATAATTCATCTTCTAAACGTTCTTTTACTTTTAATTGTTTCTTATTTACAGCATCTATTACTTCTATTTCAGAAAGATTTAGAGAATTAGCTAGTTCTAGAAGTAATTTAAAAATATGGTTTAAAAGTGGAAGGTCTAAACTATTTAACAATTTAGTTGCTTCTTCATATAAATTATTTATTTGGGAAAGAATATTTAGATTAGAATTAGTATATGTTATTTTAGTAAAATTAGGGTCTTGTTTTAAATAGCCATAAAAACTTAAAAATATAGTTATACAATCGGCATATTCTTCGAGCATTAATTCTTTATTAGGTTTTTTAATACTCCAATATTTAAAGCACCTAGTTTCATTTATAAATTCCCCTATTTCAACTAAAAATTCAATACAATTTTTAGCATATAAATCTTTTTCTACTGATTGATACTTAGCTATAAATATTTCATCTAAATAGCGATTATATTTATATATTTCTTCCCACTTTGAGGTATATTCTAATTGCATTTTTGACCTCCATTATATTTATTCATTAATTTATTAATATCATTATCTTTAATAAAATCATCAATGATATCTTTAAATAGAGGTTCTAATTCTTTAATTGTTGCTTGTTCTTCATTTGTTAATTTACCTAAAACATAATCTTTAGTATCAATATTATTATTTTTAGAAATACCTACTTTTAAACGCATAAAGTTATTGGTTCCTAAGCATTCTATAATATTTTTAATACCATTATGGCCTCCACTAGAACTATTTATTTTTAAACGATATTTACCTAGTGGTAAATCTAAATCATCTTGAATTACTAAAATATTTTCTGGAGGTATTTTATAAAAGTTTACAAATGAACTTACAGCATGGCCAGATAAATTCATATATGTTTGAGGTTTAACAAAGATTATTTTTTCAGCATTAATATTTAAAACAGTATATAAGGCTTGATATTTGGATTGCCAATTAGGCTCTTTTAAATAATAATCTAAAATAGTAAAGCCAATATTATGACGAGTATTTTCATATTCTTTAGTGGGATTACCTAGACCAACAATTAGTTTCATTTTTATTACCTTCCTTTAAATATATTTTGATATGTTTTAGTATCACGATTGATTATTTTACTATATACTTTAGTCCCGGGATGAGCACATGAGACAAACTCAAACAAAACCATTATAGCATCTTTTTCTAAATTTGAATAAATAAATGTTATTTTTTTAGCTTCAAATTGATATTTGGAAGCAAGTTTTATTATCTCTGATAAACGATTGGGACGATGCACTAAATAAAATTTACCATGAGGTTTAATTAAATAGCTTGCAGTCTCTATTATTTCTGGAAGTGTTATAGTTAGTTCATGGCGAGCGATAGCTTTGGTCATATTATCATTTATAAGCGATGTTTCATTCTTTTTAAAAAATGGAGGATTACACGTGATGATGTCAAAATTATTTCCCGGGAAATAATTGTTAGTATCTTTTGCATTAATATTTAAGAGTTGGATGCGATCTTGATAGTTATTGTACTCAACGCTTTTTTTAGCTAAAGCATATATTTCAGGTTGAAGTTCAACGCCTGTAATATTTAGTGATGTTTTTTTGGCAATGATTAAGGGAAGTGGGGCATTGCCAGTACATAAATCTAATAATGTTCGAGCATTTTTAGGGACATTAATATATTCAGCTAAAAGTAGGGAGTCTAAAGAAAATTTAAAATTAAGAGTATCTTGATATATTTTTAAATCATAATCATATAGATCATTTAGTACTTGCATGAGGACATTCTCCTAAGGATACTTCTATCTTTTCATTATTAATTAAAACTTTATAGGTTCTATTTAAAATATCTTTACTAACTACTTGACCTTTACCTTCTGGTATTTCAACGATTGATCCTACCTCAGGCATATCTTTATTACAATTTATATAATTATCATCTTCATAAGTTAAACAACATAACAAGCGGCCACATAGGCCATTTATTTTAGAAGGATTAAGAGCTATTCCTTGATTTTTAGCCATATTCATAGATACGGAGTCGATATGGCTTAGGAAATTAGCACAACAAAGTTTATAACCACAAGCGCCTATTCCTCCAATTTCTCGAGCTTTATCTCTAGCTCCTACTTGCCTCAACTCAATTCTAGTTCGATATATAGCTGCTAGTTTTTTAGCTAATTCTCTAAAGTCTATTCTTTCATCAGCTAGAAAATTAAATATTAATTGTTTACGATCAAAAGTAAAACTAGCATTAATAACTTTCATATCTAAAGCTAATTCCTTAGCTATTTTTCGACAATCAATTAAGGCTTGAGAAGCATCTTTAAGATTTTTTAAATATTGATCATAATCGCTTTTAGTAGAAATACGAATAATGTCTTTATACTCATCTATATTTTTTATATTATCTGTAGGAACTTCTTTTACAACACGACCAAATTGTTCACCTTTTTCAGTTTCAGTTATAACTGTGACATTTAAAGGACATTTAAAAGTACTTTTAAAGTTATATATTTTTCCATTATCTTTAAAGTTAACACCATATATATAATAATTACTCATAAACTCCTCGCATTTCTATAACAAATTTATCTAAAATTAATTCTATATTTATATTATAACTCATATCTACTAATATGTTAGAAAGAATTTGCATTTCTGAAAATATTTTAGAAGAGTTTTGTAAAGGATATATATCAGAAATTTCAGAATTATAAGGTTGATTATTTTGTTTTAAATAATTTTGATGATAGATTTCTAACATTATTTTAAAGATATCTTCAAGTGATTTTCTTTCAGGATATTTAGTTAAAATTAGATTTTTATGATTAATTATTTTTTTACTATGAATTAAATTTAGATATTCTTTTATAGTTTCTTGATAGGAATTATACAAATCTTCACTTATATTTAATTCATTCATTAACTTTTTATTAGGAAAATTAAGTGTATATATTTGGCATCTACTTTTAATTGTATCTATCATTATATCTTTATTGGTAGTAAGAAAAAAGCCTAATATTCCAGGAGTTGGTTCTTCGATGAATTTAAGCATGGAATTAGCACTACTGGGGTTTAATTTTTCAGCATTTTTAACTATATAAATATTATACTTACTATATAAAGGAATAGTTGAAAATGTTTCCTTTAATTCTTCAATTTGATTTTTTTTAATAAATGCCCCATCAGGTTCAATTATTTTTAAACTGGGAAGATTATTTAAATTTACTAAGTTACATAAATTACATTTTTGACAATTTGGCGTATATGTCGTATCACATATTATATTTTTTATAAGATTTTTTAAAGTATCTACAGCTTCTTCAATATTATTTGTTTCAATTAAATAAGCGTGAGCTAGTTTATTCTCACGATATTTAGTTAATATTTCTGCGATTGTTTGTGTTTCCATATTGCCACCTTACTAGATTAGATAAAAAATTGCGACTAAACCTAAAATACTAGGAATACCTAAGGCGGTAGTTAAAGCTAGAGTTATAATATTAATTGGGATAAAAATATCAACTCCAGATAAAATCATATTAATTCCATAAAGCATTACGAAAGCTAAACACAATTTTTTTACTAATTTTACAATAATTTTTCCCATATTTATCACAATAAAATATATGTTTTAATTATTTTATTATTCCGATATTTTTTTACGATCTTCTAAGGCTTTTTCAATAGTTATATTATCAAGATAATCTATTTCAGCGCCGATTGGAATGCCATAAGCTAGTCTTGATATAGTGACATTTTTGCCTTCAAGAATTTTTTTAATATACATAGTTGTTGCTTCACCCTCGATTGTTGGTTTTAATGCCAAGATAATTTCGGGATTTTCTAATTTATCAATGCGATTAATTAAAGTGCTTAAATTTATATCATCAGGTCCTATATCATCTATTGGAGAAATTAGACCATTTAAAACATGATATGTTCCTTTAAATTTACCAGATTTTTCAAAAGCAAAAACATTACGAAAATCTTCAACTACACATATTAAATTATGATTACGAGTTTCTTCACTACATATCGGACATATTTCATCACTGGTTAAATGTCCACATATAGCACAACGACCAAGATTTTTTTTAGCATTTTTTAACGTTTCACTAAATTCATTTATTTCTTCTTCATTAAATTCCATAGTTGCAATCGCTAGACGTTCTGCACTTTTTTCACCTATTCCTGGTAATTTTGCATAATAATTTATCAGTGCTTCTAATTCTTTGGGATAATACATTAGAATAAACCACCTAACGCACCATATTCGCCCATTTTAGAATTAACTTCTTTATCTACGGCATCTGTTGCTTGTTTCATAGCGATTTTTATCATATCTTCAAGCATTTCTTTATCATCATCTTCAATAGGACCAGTATAAGTTATTTTAAGACTTATTAATTCTTTTTTACCATTAATTACAACTTTTACCCATTCAGATGTTCCTTCAAATTGAGAATTGTCAATTTCTTCTTTCTTTTTAGTTAATTCTCTTTGAACTCTTTGAGCTTGAGCCATTAAATTTTGCATATTCATATTTATTCCTTCTTTCTTACTCTATTTCTATTTTTTCCTTATCAAAAAGGTTATATGCTGTTTTTTCAATATTAGATATTTCTTTCTGTGGTTCATCTGGCCTTTTTGGTTCTTCTATATATTTATATTCTACTTTATTTTTGATATTTGTGATATAGGTATTTCGTTCTTTTTGCCAATTTTCTTTAGTTAAGGCGACAAATTTATAATCTAAATGCATTTTTTCTTGAAAATAATCATCTATTTTATAGATATTTTTATTAATTAAAGAAACGGTTTCATCAAAATCACTAGTTAAAATACCATAAGTATCACTAGCAGCACTAACAGTAGTATCCACTATAAGATTTAATATTTCATTATTATCCGCATTATTGATTAATTCTTCCCACATAGTTTGCAGTTTTTTTAGATTTTCTTTTGTCGCATTCGTAAAACAATTATTTATCCGAATATTTATTAGTTTTTCATCTATACTAGGATTAACATTTATATTTGGTTGTTCTTCTTTTAGTTCTGGTTCTTCTTGAATATTTTCATGAACTTGGGGTTCTTTAATTGTTTTTGGTTCAGATTTTGGTATTTCTTTTACTTCGTTAGTATTATGAAAATATTTTAAAATGGTGATTTGAATTAGCAAATACGGATCAATATTGATATTAATATAGTTTGAAATTTGGGCTAATTCAAAGGCTAAGGAACGAATATTTTCATAAGAAAGTCCTTGATAATTAGGTTCTTTTTTACTATTTATTGCTTCTTCTTCTAATTTTTCCAATAGTTTTTTTATTAATAGTTTATAGTCAATGGATAATTTTTTAAATTCTTCCATCATATTTAAAAAGTGATCAATATTATTAGTTATTATACAATTATATAAATCTGTTATTTGCTTTTTAGAGGCAGAACCAAAGTGGGAGATTACATCATCAATAGTAATTTTATTAGTATTACTTGAAAGTTGATCTAATATACTTAAGGCATCTCTTAGACCTCCATCACTTATATACGCTATTTCCTCTAGGGCTTCAGGGTCAATCGCAATATTTTCTTTAGATACCACATAATTTAGGCGATTTATGATATCTTTTAAGGATATTTTATGAAAATCAAATCTTTGACAGCGAGAAAGAATGGTAATTGGAACCGCTTCAATATTAGTAGTGGCAAGAATAAAAACTACATGTTTAGGAGGTTCTTCTAAAGTTAGTAAGAGTGCATTAAACGCACTAGTACTTAGCATATGAACCTCATCTATTATATAAACTTTATATTTAGATGATGTCGGAGCAAGCTTGATATTATTAATTATTTCTCTTATTTCATCTACGCCATTATTAGAAGCCGCGTCCATTTCGATTATATCGGCATTTTCTTTAAAGTTTAAGCAAGCTTCACAAGCATTACATGGCCCGTTTTCAGTGGGATTTAGGCAGTTGATGGCTTTGGCAAAAACTTTGGCTGTACTAGTTTTTCCTGTGCCACGAGGACCAGAAAAAATATAAGCATGGGATATTTGAGATTTTTTGATAGCATTTTTTAAAATGGAAATCATGTAATCTTGTCCGATTATACTTGAAAAATCATCTGGCCGATATTTACGGTAAAGAACTTTATAATCCATTTTATTCACCCACTTAAATTATAGCATAGTTATTTAGTTTTGTCTCTTTTCTTTTGAAAAAAAGCTTGTAAATATTGCAGATATTCTTCACTTTGCGTACGTATGTTTGTTTGTTCGATTTTAGTTTTATTATATTCTTTTTTATAATCTAATTTATCAACTAAGTAGCAAACAGTTTTAATGCGGGCTTGTTTTATTGCAGCTTCGCACATTGAGCATGGCTTTAAAGTAACATACAATTCACAATTTTCTAAGCGCCAATCTTTTAATTTTCCACTAGCTTTTTTAATTACTAACATTTCGGCATGATTAAACACATTATTCTTATTTTTTCTTGTATTATAAGCTTTAGCAATGATTTTTCCATCTTTAACGATCATTGCACTTACAGGAACTTCATCTTTTTTAAAAGCTTTTTTAGCAAGCTTCATAAGTTCATTATAATACTCATTTGGCATAAAAATTCCTCCAATAAAAAAGTGCACACAAATAGGGATTGATGTGGCTGCTGTTTTCCAACTCTGACCAGATTACAATATATTTGTTGCACGTTATTAATTTACCATATTTTTTTTTATTTGGCAAGTACTATGTTTCACGTGAAACATATTTTTTACATTTTTATATAATTTATTTATTAATGAGTAAAAATTTTTCAGTTTTAATGTTTCACGTGAAACCTTTGTGGATAATTTTTTTAAGTTATAAGCTTTTTTTATTTTTATTGCTTAAAATTTTCTTAATTTAATATTAAATATAATAATAACATATTTTTATTTTATTTAATTGTTATAAAATATATATTTTTAAAATAAAAGTTTATTTTTTAAATTATTTTTATTATAAATTTTTTTGAATAATTAGTTTTTTTATTTGTTAAAATTTAAAACAATGTTTCACGTGAAACATTGTTAGTAATTTTTATTTGATTAGAAAATCTTTTATAGTTTAAATATTCCATATTACTTAAGATCATAATAAATAGGGTATAGTTTAAAGTTTGAGTAGGGTAGTAATGTTTCACGTGAAACCTTTTTGTGTTTTCCAATAGTTTTTAAGTTATCCACATTTATTTTATAGTTCATTTTTTATAAAAAAAATAATGCTTATTCAGCATTATCTTCTTCTTCAATTAAATCTTCTTGTTTTAATACTAAGCTTATAGTTGTAACTATTTGATTATCTTTAAGATTAATTAATCTAACTCCTTGAGTAACACGACCTAGAGTATTTATTTGATCTAAAGACATTCGCATAGTAGTTCCAGTATTGGTCATTATAACTAATTCTTTAGTTTCATCAACAACTTTCACAGAGGCTATTTCACCATTTTTTTCAGTTATATTAAGGGCTTTAACGCCTTTACTGCCTCGACTTGTTTCTCTAAATTCACTTACTAAAGTCTTTTTTCCATATCCTTTTTTAGTTACTAACAATATTTTATCGTCTTCGAATACTACTTCACTACAAACGCATTTATGACCTTCAAGATTTATTCCTTTAACTCCACTAGCGGTACGACCCATGACTCTTATTTGATCTTCAGCAAATTTAACCATACGACCAGTTTCATTACCTAAAAGCACATATTCATGGCCATTAGTCTTTTTAACGGCTAATAATTCATCATTATCTTTTAAATTAATACAAATCTTACCAGACGTACGTATGTTCTCAAAATCATTTAAGGGTGTACGTTTTACCAAGCCATTTTTGGTTACAAATAGTAAATATTTTGTTTCTTCTTTTGGAGAAATACTAAGCATAGTTGTGATTATTTCTTCTTTTCCTAATTGTAACAGATTAATTATTGGTAAGCCTTTAGATTGACGGCTAAATTCAGGAATTTCATAGCCTTTTAAGCGATATACTTTACCTTTATTACTAAAGAACAACAAATAATCGTGACTTGATAAATTAATCATTTGTTCTACGTAATCTTCTTCATTAGTAGTCATACCTTTTATACCCATGCCTCCACGGCGTTGAGCTTTAAAAGTATCACTTGTAGTACGTTTAATATAGCCTTTATTAGTTAAAGCAATTAAGATATCTTCTTCAGGAATTAAAGATTCATCTTCAATATATTCTGGAGCAGACATATCGATATCTGTACGACGTTTATCAGCATATTTATCTTTAATTTCTAATAATTCTTCTTTAATTATACCTAAAACTTTTTCTTCAGAACCAAGAATTGATCTTAATTCATCTATTAGTTTAATTAATTCATTTAATTCTTCTTCAATTTTTTCTCTTTCTAACCCAGTTAAACGTCTTAAACGCATTTCAAGGATAGCTTCTGCTTGTTCTGCAGATAAGCTAAAATTAGTCATTAAACCTTGTTTAGCTTCTTCATCAGACTTTGAACCACGAATTAATTTTATTACTTCATCGATATGATCTAAAGCAATTTTTAAGCCTTCTAAGATATGAACACGTTTTTCAGCTTTATCTAAGTCAAATTTAGTTCTTCTTATGATTATTTCTTTTTGATAATCAATATATTTGGAAATTATATCTTTTAAGCCTAAAGTTTTAGGAACACCATTATCTAGCATTAAAAAGATTATACCATAAGTTGTTTGGAATGCAGTATGCTTATATAATTTATTTAAAATTACACTTGCATTGGCATCTTTTCTTAGGGTTATAGTTATTTTAACGCCTTCTTTTAAATCTACGTGATAATCAGTTATTCCATCTAATACCTTATTATGGACTAATTCGGCGACTTTATTTTTTAATTCTAAAGTATTTATACCATATGGTACTTCATTAATTACGATATATTCTCGCCCATTTTTTTCTTCAATTTCGGCACGAGAACGGATAGTTATAGTACCACGGCCAGTTTCATAAGCTTTTTTAATACCTGAATTACCTAATATTACCGCGCCGGTTGGAAAATCTGGGCCTTTAATATACTGCATTAAGCCAATAGTATCTATATCAGGATTATCAATATAAGCAACACATCCATCAATTACTTCACCTAAATTATGAGGAGGAATATTTGTAGCCATACCAACAGCAATTCCAGTAGTTCCATTAACTAAAATATTAGGAAATCTTGATGGTAAAATTTCAGGTTCACTTTCAGATTCATCAAAATTTGGAACAAAATTAACAGTTTCTTTACGAATATCTCTTAACAATTCCAAAGATATTTTTGATAAACGAGATTCAGTATAACGCATCGCAGCGGCGCCATATCCTTCAATATTACCAAAATTTCCATGACCATCTACTAACATATAACGATAGCTAAAGTCTTGAGCCATACGAACCATTGCTTCATAAATACTAGAGTCTCCATGTGGGTGATATTTACCCATGACATCTCCGACTATACGAGCACTTTTTTTATGAGGCTTATCCGGTGTATAACCAGATTCATACATAGAGTATAATATACGACGATGAACCGGTTTTAAACCATCTCTTAAATCAGGAAGAGCTCTCGCGACAATTACACTCATGGAATATTCTAGGAAAGAGTCTTTTACTTCTTTTACTATATTATTTTTCTCTAATCTATCCATTTAAAACCTCCTAAATATCAAGATTTTCTACATAGGTAGCATTTGTTTCAATAAATTCACGACGAGGTTCAACTTCTTCGCCCATTAATTTATTAAATATTTCATCCGCGGCAATCGCATCATCAACAGTTATTTGGCGTAAAACACGTTTATTTATATCCATTGTTGTTTCATTTAATTCCTCGGCATCCATTTCTCCTAAACCTTTCATACGAGCTATATCATATTTGGTATTTGGAGAAAGACTAGCTAAATATTCATCTCTTTCTTGTTCATTTAACACATATTTAATCGTTTTTCCATGTTTTATAACAAATAATGGTGGTTGGGCAGCATAAACATGACCAGCCTCAACAATAGGTTTAAAAAAGCGATAAAATAATGTTAAGAGAAGAACTCTGATATGAGAGCCATCAACATCGGCATCGGTCATAATTATTATTTTATGATATCTTAATTTATCAAGATTAAAATCTTCACCAATTCCTGTTCCAAAAGCGGTAATTATGGTTCTAATTTCTTCATTAGATAAGGCTCTATCTAAACGAGCTTTTTCTACATTTAAAATTTTACCTCTTAATGGCAGAATAGCTTGGGTCATACTATCACGACCTTTAATGGCTGAACCACCGGCTGAATCTCCCTCGACTAAGAATATTTCACTTATTGTGGCATCTTTACTTTTGCAATCGGCTAATTTACCAAAGAAATTGGTTACATCTAAATCCCCTTTACGACGAGTAGCTTCACGTGCTTTTTTAGCGGCTATACGAGCACGAGATGCAGTCATACATTTATCAATAATAACTCTAGCCACGGAAGGATTTTCCATTAAATAACGTTCAAATCCTTGACCAAATATATCACTAGCAATTTTTCGTACTTCACTATTTCCTAATTTAGTTTTGGTTTGCCCTTCAAATTGGGGATCAGGATGCTTACAAGAAATTATCATTGCTAAGCCTTCACGACAATCTTCACCACTTAAGGCTTCATCTTTTTCTTTAAGAATTTTCGCATTACGAGCATAGTTATTAACAATTCTAGTTAAAGCATTTTTAACACCATCTTCATGAGTTCCGCCTTCATAAGTATTTATATTATTGGTAAAAGAATAAAGATTAGTATTATATGAATCATTATATTGCATAGCAACTTCAATGCTAATATTATCAACAGTACCCTCGACAAATATGATATCTTCATGAAGAGGTTGTTTATTTTTATTTAACATAGATACATATTCAATTATTCCACCATTATAACAGAAAACATCTTTTTTATCTGGTACTCGTTCATCTATTAAAGTAATTCGTAAACCTTTATTTAAAAAGGCTAATTCTCTTAAGCGAGTAGCTAGGGTATCATAATTAAATTCAGTAGTTTCTTTAAAAATAGTAGGATCGGCTTTAAATGTTACGGTAGTCCCAGTTCGATCTTGAGCACATTTTTCAATTACTTTCATAGGTTCACAAGGATGACCACCATTTTCAAAACGTTCGAAATGGACTTCACCTTCACGATAAACTCGAACTTCTAGCCAAGAAGATAAGGCATTAACAACTGAGGCACCAACTCCATGGAGACCTCCACTTACTTTGTAGCCACCTCCACCAAATTTACCGCCGGCATGTAAGACAGTAAAAATTGTCTCAATAGTAGATAAACCAGTTTTTTCATTGATTCCGGTAGGCATTCCACGTCCATCATCTTTGACAGAAACTGAATTATCTTTATGGACAACAACTTCTATATCATCACAATAGCCCGCTAAAGCTTCATCGACTGCGTTATCGACTATTTCCCAAACTAAGTGATGTAAGCCTTTTTCACTAGTGGAACCGATATACATTCCAGGACGTTTTCTAACAGCTTCTAGACCTTCTAAGACTTGAATATCACTATCAGTATAATTATTTTCCATTATTTACTTCCTCCTTAACTTTACCATTTATAACATGAAATATTTTAGCATTCTTTAACATACTAGAATTTACAGTATTTATGGTAGTTGTTGTTATAAATGTTTGTAAATTAGTATCAATTAGATTTAAGATATTATTTACTTTTTCTTCATCAAGTTCACTAAATAAGTCATCTAATATTAATATAGGATTATGGTTTAAATTAGCTTTAATATAAGCTATTTCGGCTAGTTTAAAGGATATAACACTATTTTTTTGTTCACCAACACTGGAAAATTCTTTGACTGGTTCATTATCAATAATAAATTCAATATCATCATGTTGAGGACCAAATAAAGTTTTACCCATGATTATTTCCCGGGAAATATTTTTTTGATACATATTTAGAATTTGATTTGGTGTTTTATTTTTATATTCACTTTTAAAATTTAAAGATAAAACACCTTTATGAGTGATTTTAGTATAATATTCACTTATATATTGATTGATAGATTTAACAAATTCTTCGCGAATATGGACTATTTTTAAACCTATTTCTACTAATTTTTCAGTAAGAATATTTAAAAAATCACTATTAGAGAATTTATTCTCTTTTAAAGCTTTTAAATAAGCATTTCGTTGTTTTAATATTTTTTCATAATTATTTAAATAAATTACATATTCTTTATTAATTCCAGAAATTTCAATATTTAAAAGTTTTCTTCTAGTCATAGGAGTATCTTTAATTATTTTTAGATCATCAGGATGAAATATTATAACATTTATTTTAGTAATATAATCACTTAGCTTACTAATTTTATTATTATCAATTTTAATATGTTTTCCCTGATCACTTATAATTATTTTATAGGTATTCCAAATATTGGTTTTTACTAAACCTTCTATTTTAGCAATATTCTTACCTTTTTTTATTACTACATCATCATTACCTAGCCGGAAGGTTTTGGTTAAGGCTAAAACATAAATGGCTTCTATAATATTAGTTTTGCCTGCGCCATTTTTTCCATAGATAATATTAGTGGTAGGACTAAAAGTAAGATTTAGGGTTTCATAATTACGATAATTTAGTAGTTTTAAATTACTTATTTCCATTTTTTACCCCTACTTTGCTCATATATGGAAAATACATCGTTTGGTGTACTCCTATACCTAAGTTATATTATACCACAAAAAAATACCATTTTAAAGGTATTTTTGATTATTTCGCCCTCTTAATATTGATTCTAAACGAGTAGCTTTTAAGACTTGTTTATCAAAAACGGAATAACTTACATTAACATTAATTTTGGTATTATTTTTAAATTCAACAATCGTTGTTGTAGAGGTTTTAGGATAGTAATTTAAGATATTATTTAATACAAACCATGAACATAAATTATTACGACTAGAATGAGTAGGTATTAAAATAATACTTTCATATTCATTTAAAATTATGGGTGGTTTATAGCGAGTTTTAATAAGAAAACTACTACCTTGTTTACGACCTTCAAAACTAGAACCATATTTATAACAATTATAATTTAAAATATCAATTAAATTTTCTTTTATATATAGTGTTTTATTTTCTTCAATTATTTTAGTTATATTATTGTCAATAAATAAAGCATAAGTTTTAGAAGTAATGTTATATGACATATATTTGCTCCTTTCATAGATAAGATGTTATATTAGCATATGAAAGGATAATAATTTGTCGAATGATGTTATAAATATTTAAATTAATAGGTTTTTATTGGTAATATTAATTGAATTAGAGATTCATCTGTTAAACTTTTAATTATTAAAGGTTTTACATCACTATTTAATAATAGAAGTATTTCTTCTTCTTGCATTGTTTTAATAGCTTCTAACATATATTTAGATGAGAATGATATTTCTAATTTTTCTTTATTATTAGTCTCAATACTTAATTGTACTTCCACTTTACCAATTTCAGAAGCATAAGAATTAATAATCATTTTAGTATTATCCAAAGACATTTTAACAATATTTTTATCTTTTCCTAAAGTAAGAAGCGCTGCTCTATCAATAGCATCATTAAATTCTTTTTTATTTACTTTAATTATATAAGCAAATTCACTAGGAATTAAATTAGATGTATTGGGATAATTACCACTTAATAAATTAGTTTGGAAATTAATATTTTTATATTTAAATAAGACTTTATTATTAAAGATATGAATTTCTAATGGAGAATCATCAGTGATAATTCTTTCTAATTCCATAATATTACGACCTGGAATAACTATCTCAACATCTTTTTCAACGGCGGTATTAAGTTTAATATTCTTTTTAGCTAGACGGTATGAATCTGTTGCGACTGCCTCTAAATCAGTTTTAGTAAATTTAAAATTAACACCAGTTAATATAGGACGTAATTCTTGATTTGAGATAGCAAAAACGGTTTGATTAATTATAGTTTTAAAAGTAGAACCATCAATAATAATAGGATCTTTATTTACTTCTAATTTAACATCTGGATAATCATTAATATCTAAGCAATTTAAATTATATTGGTTATTATCAGTATATATTTTGATTTTTAAACCGTCGATAACTTCAAAGTTAATAACATCACTAGGCATTTTACGAACTATATCTAAGATGTATTTACTTTGAATTACAATTCCTCCTAAGTTAGATATTTGTTTGATGTCTTTTTCTTCTATTAATACTTTGATAGTTAATTCAGAATCACTAGCAGTTAAGTATAATCCTTCATTTGTTAATTCAAATTTAATGCCATTTAAGACGGGAATGACATTTTTGGTCGATATAGCTCTTATAACATTATTTAATCCTTCTAAGATTACATTTTTTTCGATTGTAAATTTCATATTTATTCCTTCTTTCTAGTTTTAGTAATATTTATAACACTGTTAATAATGTTTGTAAGTTAACTTTTCCTTTAAATTCTTGAGTTTTGATACTTTTTAGATGTTTATAACATATAGTTTATAAACAATATTTTAATTATTTATCTACAATTTTGCTTTTATCTCTTTTATAGTCCTTTCTAATTCCGCATTAGACATTAATTCTTTTTCAATCTTATCACAAGCAAATATTACGGTTGAGTGATCTCTTCCACCAAATTCTAAGCCTATTCTTGGGAATGTTTCATCTGTTTCCATTCGGCATAAATACATGGCTAGTTGTCTTGGATGGGCGACTTTATTACTTCGTTTCTTTCCTTTTAGATCATCAATAGTTATATTATAATGATCAGCGACAGCTTTTTGAATTTTAGTAATATTATTGTTAGAATAGATGTTTTTATTAACAAAATCTTTTAAGGCTTCACAAGTAAATTCTAAATCAATACTTTTTGGAACAAGCATCGCGGTATAAGCCATTAGCCGATTAACTGCACCTTCTAGGAACCTTATATCATT
Organism: uncultured Bacilli bacterium; assembly: GCA_947632455.1. Lineage (GTDB taxonomy): Bacteria > Bacillota_I > Bacilli_A > RF39 > UBA660 > Caccenecus. Next base: position 15,739 of record CANRPK010000011.1, on the reverse strand, counting down.
TTGGCAAGCATTAGCGATATATTCAATGCTCTCTTCTTTAATTAGATTAGCAATGCTAGTATTTTCGATTTTTTTACGAATAATTCGACATCGCAGGTTGAAGTCAGGTGGATAAATATCGACTGGTAGACCCCACATAAATCGTGATCTTAAGCGCTCCTCTAAGATTTTTAAATCATCAGGAGAACGATCGGAACTAATAATAATTTGTTTATTTGATTGATGTAAGTAGTTAAAAGTGTTGAAGAACTCTTGTTGAGTTTTTTCAGCGCCGACTAAATATTGGATATCATCGATTATTAATACATCAATATTACGATATTTATTTTTAAATTCGGTAGCATACTCTAAAGTATTTTTAGCATTATCAGGATTTGCAATGTTAGTATATTCAGTCATAAATTCATCGCAAGTACAATATAAGACTTTACGATTAGAGTTAGCAACAATATGATTACCAATAGCGTGCATTAAATGGGTTTTACCAAGACCACTTTTACCATATATAAATAAAGGATTATGAATACGGCCTGGGGCTTCAGCGACGGCCATCGCGGCGACTTTAGCTAAACGATTAGTATCTCCGACGACAAAGTTATCAAAATTTAAATTAGGATTTAAATGCGTTTCAAAATTATTGTTAGTAAGAGGTTCGTTATCCACAACATGTACTGGCTCGGTAGCTATTTCTTCTTCTAAAATAAAGTTTATATCATAATCTATATGAGTTATTTTTGATAAGGTATTACTTATTAAAGAATAATAATTATCTCCTAGCATGCGTTTATGAATTTCCATTGGGACTTCAAAGGTAATTTGGGTATCAGTTAAAGTGTAGATTTTTAAATCATTAAACCAAGCGTTAAATGATGCTGGATTTATTTCTTCTTTAATACTATCTAAAAACTCTTTTAATAGTGTTTCTTTATCCAAATAACCTCACCCCGCATTCTATGAGTTTTGATAAATTAATTGTAACGCAAAATAGAAAGAAATTAAAGTGGAAAAAATTAAATTTGCATTACTAACAGATTATTAACAACTGCTAAGCCTTATAATATCAGAGAAAAATTGATTTATCAACACTACTAACAAAATTTATGGAAGAAAAATTAACAATTAACAATTAAAATTTGGGTGGATTATGTTTATATAGTTAGTAAATATATAAATATGAGAATTTAGTATAGAATTTATTGGTGCTTTTTAATAGTATAATTAATGTTGATAAATGAGTTGTTATAAACTTTTTAATTAAAAATGGTTGTTTATAAGATATGCCGGGATAAGTTTTTAATAATTATACTTTGTTAATAAGTTGTTTATGAAAAAAATTATCAACATTATCCACAAATTAGTGTTGATAAGTATATAGTGTTTTTGACAAACATTGGGGGTAATGTTATAATATTTGGTGTAAGGGGGTTAAAAAATGGAGAGTAAAACAATTTCTCAAATTTGTGAGGAACTCGCATTAGAAAATATTAGTGCTAGTACTTTTAATCAAGCTTATATTAGATTGCAATATGTTTTACTTGGGGCAATAAGAATGAAAGACTATCAATCAAAGAAAGATGTTTTAGATTTAGGTTATGCCTTAATTAATGCGCATGTTGTTTGCAATACTGAAAAAGAATTTAAAGAGATAGAAAGTCGAAAGAAAGGTATTATTTATGCGTTAACAGATTTGAAATTTAGATCTAGATAACGTTAAATCTAGTAAAGTAATTTTAAAATTCTTGACTAAATGCCAAGATAATATTATAATGGAAATACTTGAAATTTTTAAGGAGGTGCTGTTATGAAAAGAACATATCAACCAAATAAACGTAAAAGAGCTAAGAAACATGGATTTTTCGCTCGTAAAGAGTCTAATGTATTAAATAAAAGACGTAAGAAAGGTCGCAAAGTTTTAGCAAGATAACCACTTTTTTAGAGTGGTATTTTTTTTGAAAGAATGTGATTATACTTGAAAAAAGTAGAGATAGTAAAAAATAATACAGATTTTGATGATATTATAAATAATGGAGAAGTAATAAAAGCAAAATATTTTAATATATATTATAAGGATGATGTTTGTGAATATCCAAAATTTGGTATTGCAGTTAGTAAAAAACTAGGTAATGCGGTAGTTAGAAACAAACTTAAAAGACAAATTAGAATGATTATTGATACATATAAAAAAGAGTTTCAAAATAATCGAAATTATATTATAATATTGAAGAAGGGTATTCTTGAAGTTAAATTTCAAGAAATAGTTAAAGATTTTGAAAAAACACTAGAAAGAGGAATATAATAATGAAAAAATGGAAAATAGTTGTACTAGTATTTTTAAGCTGTATACTCTTAACTGGATGTGGGAATAGCAATTATATTGTAGATAATAAAAAGCCAGTTGAAAACAAAGCTACTGGTCAAGTTTTACAAAAAGATATTTTATGTAAGCCGGTAGATAAAGATTTAGATGAGTTATATACTAAGTATAAAGATCAGACAAAAATAGATTATGATAAATTACCAAAATGTGCCGATTTTAAATTATCTAGTAATAAAGCATCAGGAATTTGGGAAGGAATATTTGTTAAACCTTTAGCTTATATTATTTTAAAATTAGGTTATTTAATTGATAATTTTGGTTTATCGGTAATTATTATTGGACTTGTTATAAGACTTATATTAATGCCAATATCTAGAAAAACAATGAAGCAATCTCGAAATATGCAGAAAGCTCAACCAGAATTAGCTAGAATTGAGAAAAAATATGCTAATAAAACTGATAATGAAAGTATGTTAGCAAAATCACAAGAAATGATGATGGTATATAAAAAATATGATATTAGTCCTTTTGGTAGTTGTTTACTTGCTTTTATTCAACTTCCATTATTCTTTGCATTTTTACAAGCAATAAATAGAACACCGGCGATATTCGAGGATAAGTTTTTTGGTTTAACTTTAGGTAAGACACCGATTGTAGGATTATTTGAATATCATGAATGGGCATATATTCCAATTATTTTATTAATTATATTAACGACTTATTTATCATTTAGAAATGCTATGTCGACTAATAATTCAGGAAATGAAGATATGGATAGACAAATGCAATTTATGTTTAAATTTATGATTATTATGATTTCCGTAGCTTCTTTATATTTATCTACAGCCATTGCGTTATATTGGATTGCAACTAATGGTTTTGTAGTAATTCAAAATTTTGTATTTAAAAAATTAGATGAAAGAGAAGAAAATAAAGATGTAATTATAAAGCCTAAAAAGTTTAAAAGTAAGAAAGGAAATTAGTCATGAATGTAGTAAAAATGTCAGCTAAAACTAAGGAAGAAGCAAAAAATTTAGTTTTAAAACAATTAAATGCTAATGAAGAAGAAGTAATATATAACTTTAAAGAAATAAAAGGGGGATTATTTAAAGGGGTTACTTATGAGTGTGAGGGCTTTTTAAAACTTGATGTAATAAATGAAGCGTATGAATTTTTAAAAAATTTAATTACAGCGATGGGAATAGAAGTTAATATTGAAGTTAATACGAAAGAAAATATAACAACTTTAAAAATATTTTCATCTAATAATCCAATAATAATTGGCAAAAACGGGCAAAATTTAGAAGCTTTAACAGTTATTGTACGACAATTTATAAAAAATATAGCCCCAGTTAATGCGCCTAGAGTTATACTTGATGTTGAAGACTACAAAGATAGACAAATAAAAAGATTAGAAAGACTTGCAAAGAATATTGCTAGAGATGTTATTAAAACTCATGTAGATGTAGAAATGGATCCAATGAATTCTTATGAAAGAAGAGCTATACATAATGTTTTAACAGATTTTAAAAATATTAAGACTGAAAGTATAGGAGAAGAACCTAATCGAAGAGTTGTGATAAAATATGTAGACTAAGTACTTATTATTAAGTACTTTTTTTGAAGGAGTTTTAAGAATGAACTTAGAAGATTTTAAAAAATTATTAAGTAGTGAATATGATAATAAAGAAATAGATAAGATTATTTTAGGACTTAGTAAAAAAAGATATGTTACTTTAAGAGTAAATACTTTAAAAAGTAATATGGAGGAAGTAAAGAATGCTTTAGATGAAGTAGGAATAGAATATCAAGTAGTTAACTGGTATAAAAATGCTTTAATTATTAAAAATAGTGATGAAAAAAATATAGAAACGTTAAAAATATATGAAGATGGAGAGATTTATTTACAAAGTTTATCATCAATGTTACCAGTATTAATATTAGATCCGAAAGAAGGAGAAAATATTTTAGATATGACCGCGGCACCTGGAAGTAAAACTACGCAAATAGCTATACAAACAAATAATAAAGCTATTATAACGGCAGTAGAAAAAAATAAAATAAGATGTGATAGGCTTATATATAACATTAAAAAAATGGGAGCAAAAAAAATAAATGTTTTAAGAGAAGATGCCAGGTGGTTAGATGAGCAATTTAGTTTTGATAAAATATTACTGGATGCTCCTTGTAGTGGTTCTGGAACAATATATATTAATGATGATAAAATTCAAGATGAAGGGTTAGAAGAATTAATTCTAAGAATGCCTAAAGTTCAAGAACAATTATTTAGAAAAGCAATGCAATTATTAAAATTAGGTGGAGAAATGGTATATTCAACTTGTTCAATTATTGGTGAAGAAAATTATAAATTGATTAATAAAATGCAAGAAGAATTTAAGTTTGAGATAGTAAATATTGATTTAAAACAATTTGAGGATTTACCAATTATAAATAATGGAAAACCAGGAATTACTTTAAGACCTAATGAATATTTTGAGGGATTTTATGTAATAAAAATTAGAAAAATAAAATAATTTGTAATATTGAAGAAATATGTTATAATTTAGGTGAGGATAGAGTTTATGAAGATTATTTTAATTATTTTGGTGGTTTTGGTTATTTATATATTTATTTTATATAATAGTTTAGTTAAATTGAATAATAAAGTAAAAGAAGCTTTTGCGACAATGGATGTTTATCTTAAAAAAAGATGGGATTTAATTCCTAATTTAGTGGAAATAGTAAAAAGTTACGCTAAATATGAGGAAGATACTTTAAAAGAAATTACCCAAATAAGAAGTAATATTTATGATGATATGTCTTATGAAGATAAACTCAAAGCTAATCAACAATTAACTAGTAATATTAGCAAATTAATGCTTTTAGTAGAGAATTATCCAAATTTAAAAGCAAATGAAAACTTTGTAAAATTAAGTGATAAACTAATAAAATTAGAAGATGAAATTGCTTCATCAAGAAAGTATTATAATGCGGTGATTAAAATATATAATAATAAAGTAGAGATATTTCCCAATAATTTATTTGCTAGAATTTTAGGTTTTAAGAAAAAATTAATGTTTGAAGCAAGTGATGAAGAAAGAAATAATGTTATAGTTAGGATGTAATGGGTATGATTAGTTTTAAAAAGATAAGTTATTATTTGTTAATCGTATTAAGCATTTTTATTGGAATAAAGGTAAAAGCTAAAAGCATTTATGATTATGAATATTTGACTAATTATGATTATGTAATTGAAAAATATAATATTGATATTGTAGTTAATGAAAATAATACCTTTAATATAACTGAAGATATTACAGCGTTATTTCGTGAGGAAAAACATGGAATAATTAGAAGTATTCCACTTCAAAATGAGATTTCTAGATTAGATGGAACAGTTTCAAAAAATCGAGCTAGTGTAAAAAAATTAAAAGTTGATAATAAATATAAAAAAACTAAAAGTGATGGTTATTTAAAATTACAAATTGGAGATGCTAGAAATACAATAATAGGTAAGCAAGATTATAAAATTAGTTATATATATAATATTGGTAAAGATCCTTTAGAAGATAAAGATGAATTTTATTTTAATATTATTGGAAATGAATGGGATACAATAATTGGCGATATTACATTTAAAATAACAATGCCTAAAGATTTTGATGCTAGTAAATTAGGTTTTTCAGCGGGGCCAAAAGGAGCAACAAATAGCAATAATATAAAATATCATGTAAATGGACGAGTAATTGAAGGTAGCTATGAAGAAATATTAAGAGCTAATGAAGCTTTAACTATTCGTTTAGAATTAGAAGATGGATATTTTGTAAATGCTTTTAATTCCACTGATGTTTTAAATTGTCTTTTATTTTTAATACCATTAGGTTCTTTAATAATTGCTATTATTTTATGGTATAAATATGGTAAAGATGAAAAGATTATTGAAACAGTAGAGTTTTATCCTCCTGAAGGTTTAAATAGTTTGGAAGTTAGTTATTTATATAATGGAAAGGCTAAAAGAGAAGATGTTATATCTTTACTTATTTATTTAGCTAATAAAGGATATTTTAAAATTACTAAGACTAATGAAAAAAGCTTATTTTTCAAATTTAATGGGTTTAAGCTTACGAAGTTAAAAGATTATGATGGAGATAATATTAATGAAAGAATATTTATGGAAGGATTATTTAAATATAATTCAGAAGTAACCGATACTATGTTGAGTGATTTTTATATAACTGCCTCTGAGATATTAAATAACATAAATAGTAAAGAAAATAAAAAAGCTTTATTTGGTAATCTATCATCAAATTGCTTTAAGTTAGTAATATTAGCAGTAATTACTTATTTAACTTTTATGGTTATACCAACGTTTATTTATGGGGAAAATATGATGTTTATGACTATTGTTATATCATTATTTTATTTACCTTTCTATTTAGTTGGTTTTCTAAGTAGTATGCCATTTATTATTAGAGTATTTTGGTTAGGATTTACTATTTTTCATTCATCTATATTCTTTTTAACACTTCCTATTGCTAAAGCAATGATTAGTGAAAAAATTTATTTATTAGGCTTTATTTTTGGAATAATGTGTTTAATAGGTATAGGTATATGCTATAAATATATGCCAAAAAGAACTAAATATGGAGCTGAGATGTATGGAAAGATAAAAGGCTTTAAGAATTTCTTAGAAACATGTGAAAAAGAAAGATTAGAAGCTTTAGTGGAGCAAAATCCAACATATTTCTATGATATATTACCTTATACTTATGTTCTTGGGGTATCTGATAAATGGATTAAAGATTTTGAAAATATTACCTTGGTACCACCTACATGGTATGATTGTCCAGATGGTTATGATTTTATGGTATTTGGAACATTTATGAATTCAACAATGGAACAAGCTAAAAAAACTATAGCACCAGTATCATCAAGTGGAGGAGGATTTAGTTCTTCTGGCGGTTCTAGTTCTGGATCTGGTGGTGGTTCATCAGGAGGCGGCTCCGGTGGTGGAGGAGGAAGTTCCTGGTAAAGTCGCGACTAGTGTTTCTTTTTAAAAATTACTTGAAAAATAGTAGATAATAAAAAAATATAATGTAAACCCTTAACAAAGAGATGTGTTAGGGGTTTATTTTTGGTTGAATATTTGCTAAAGAAAAAAATATTGGATTTATATTAGTTAAGTAATTTAAGTAAAAAAACCACGCCTTTTAGACGTGGTTAGTTATTAGATAAGTTCTTCAGGGCATTCTGGTTCATCATAAACAAACCAAATTGTACGGTTAGATGATGCATTTACAGCGGCAGAACTTAATAAGCTTGCTAAAAATTCCATTAGTCTTTCCTCCTTTACTTCCTTTATTTGTTTAAATCTATATAAAATAATTTAAACCATATTAATTATTCTTTTTATAATATTTATAATTATTAAATCTTGTATTAGTTAATTTATAAAATAAGGGATTAATAAATAATGATTGAATTATTAGAGCATAAATTAAAGCATTATTTACTAAATTATTGGAACTAAACAAATAAATAATTATATAAATTATAGTAGTGCTAACACACATTATTTTAGCTTTTTTTCGTTTATCGGCATGAATTAGTGGTCTTTTTGGGGTATCAGCAGGAGACCAAATTATCATTGAGATTAAAGCAATAAGGCATATAACGAGGCCATATATTTGTGATATGTTTATACTTTGAAATATAAAAGGGATTATGTTATAAATTAGAATAGTTGTGATCCAACATCTAATATTACTTTTTGCGTGCCAACCGAAGCTATATGTTCTTATACCTGCATAAAATATTAAAAACATTAATGTTTCTTTGCAAGTATGTGTTATTAAGGAAATAATAATCACGATAGTCATTTTTATAATTAAATTATATATGCCTTCAAGACCATATTTTAGTTTAATTATTTTTAAATCATCACAATTTTCATATTTTGAAATAAAATTAGTACCCCAATTAATAAATTGTTCTTTCATATATTTACTTCCTTTACAACAAAAATAGTATAACTTATTATTTTGAGATAAGATATATAGTTTGCTCAAAGTAATCGATTTTAAGTTTTAAATTATTTGTTAAAGTTATTTTGAGTGTGATTAAGATTTTTTAAACCATATTTTAATAATTTCGGACACTTTAGTTTAAAATTGTTCATAAATATGGTATCTTTGGAATGACTTAATAATGAAAAGCGCATAGTAGTGCAGAATTTGTCGAGCGATTTTTATTGAGCCCAGGGGTGCTTGTATGTTATTTTTAATATGAAGTAGAAAGGCGAGGTGTGATATGCAAGGAAAAGTGAAGTGGTTCAATAATGAAAAAGGATATGGCTTTATCCAATACGAAGATTTAGAAGATATCTTTGTTCATTATTCTAACATTGTGAAGGATGGCTACAAAACTTTAAAAGAAGGAGCAATAGTTGATTTTAAACTAATTGAAACTTCTAAGGGATTACAAGCAGTTGATGTTTGTGAAAAAGAATTGACTACTATTTAATTTAGTAGTTTTTTTAATATTTTCATGATATAATTATTTAAAGGTAAGGTGAATTATATGGAACTACAAATAAGAGGGGATAAGATTACTGTTACAAAATCTATAAAAGACTATGTAATTGATAAGTTAGCTAGACTTGATAAATATTTTGAAAATCCAAGAAATATTAAGGCTCAAGTAATTATTAGAGTTAGAAATAATGAGCAAATAATTGAAGTTACTGTGCCAACAAATAAGTTTACTTTAAGAGCTGAAGAAAAACATGATGATTTATATGCGGCTATAGATTTAGTAATTGATAAATTAGAAAGGCAAATAAGAAAGAATAAAACTAAACTTAATAACAAATATAAAAATGTTATTCAATTAGATATAAATACTGATTTTGAGATTGCTGATGATGAAGAAGAAGAGGAAAAGATTGTTAAAAGAAAAAATATAGATACTAAACCTATGGATGAAGAAGAAGCAATACTTCAAATGGATCTTCTAAATCATGATTTCTTTGTTTTTAAAAATGTTGATGAAGAATGTGTTTCAGTTATGTACAAAAGAAAAGATGGAAATTTTGGAATTATAAACGTAAAATAAAGTTTTAGAAGTGATTTTAAAAATCTACACAAAATTGAAAAGTGTAGATTTTTATATATATTAATAATAATTTACTTTATTTTGAGAAAAAGATAAAAGTTTGTTTGTAATAAAGGGGGTAGTTATGCTATAATCTTTAGTGGAAGGTGAATTAACATGGGTTTTTTACGTAAATTATTTGATACCGAATATAAAGAATTAAAAAGATTTGAAGCGATTGCTGATAAAATTGTAGCCTTAGATGAAGATATGCAAAAATTATCTGATGAAGAATTGGCTCATAAAACTATTGAATTTAGAGAAAGATTAGATAAAGGGGAGACTTTAGACGATTTAATAGTTGATGCTTTTGCAGTGGTTAGAGAAGCTGCTTATAGAGTTATAGGAGAAAAACCTTATTATGTACAAATTCTTGGTGGTTTAACTCTACATTTTGGTAATATTGCTGAAATGAAAACTGGTGAAGGTAAAACTTTAACTGCGACTATGCCTACTTATTTAAATGCGTTAACTGGAAAAGGAGTTCATGTAGTAACAGCAAATGAATTCTTAGCTAAACGTGACTCAGAATGGATGGGAAATATTTATCGGTTTCTTGGTTTAACTGTAGGACTTAATATGAGAGAACTTAGTCCTCAAGAAAAACAGGCTGCTTATAATTGTGATATTTTATATTCAACTAATAATGAAATTGGTTTTGATTATTTAAGAGATAATATGGTAGTACAAGCTAATAATAGGGTACAAAGACCACTTAACTATTGTATTGTCGATGAAGTGGATTCTATTTTAATTGACGAAGCACGTACGCCTTTAATTATTTCTGGTGGAAGTTTTAATTCTAATAATTTATATATTGACGCTGATAGAGCAGTTAAAAGACTTAAGGAAGATGAAGATTATGTAGTAGATGCTAAAACTAAAAGTGTATCTTTAACTGAAGTTGGTAGTAAGAAAATTGAAGGAATATTTAATTTAAAAAATTTATATGATATAGATAATACAGCTTTAGTACATCATTTAAATCAAGCGTTAAAAGCTAATTATGGTTTTAAAAAAGATGTTGATTATGTAGTACAAGATGGTCAAGTAATTATAGTAGATCAATTTACTGGTAGACTTATGCATGGTAGACAATTTAGTGAAGGACTTCATCAAGCGATAGAAGCTAAAGAGGGAGTTACAATTAATACTGAGACTAAAACAATGGCTACAATTACATTCCAAAATTTATTTAGAATGTATAATAAATTATCTGGTATGACTGGAACAGCGAAAACAGAAGAAGAAGAGTTTAGAAATATTTATAATATGTATGTTATTCAAATTCCAACTAATAAGCCAGTAATAAGAGAAGATTTAGCTGATTTAGTTTATTCAACAAGTAAAGCTAAATACAAAGCTATTATAAATACAGTTAAAGAAATACATAAAACAGGACAACCTATTTTAATTGGTACAATTAGCGTGGAAGTTAATGAATATTTAAGTGAACTTTTAAAAAAGGCTGGATTGGAACATGAAGTGTTAAATGCTAAAAATCATGCAAGAGAAGCTGAAATAATTGCCAAAGCTGGCGAGAAAAATGCAATAACTTTAGCAACTAATATGGCTGGTCGTGGTACTGATATTAAATTAGGTGAAGGAGTTAGAGAACTTGGTGGTTTATGCGTAATTGGAACAGAAAGACATGAATCTCGAAGAATTGATAACCAACTTCGTGGTCGTTCTGGTAGACAAGGTGATCCAGGAATGAGTCAATTCTTTGTATCTTTTGATGATGATTTAATGCGAAGATTTGGTGGAGATAAAATTAAAGGTATGCTTCAAAGCTTAGGTATGGATGATCAAGCAATTAGAAGTAAGACATTTACGAAACAAGTTGAGGCTGCTCAGAAAAAAGTTGAAGGTAATAACTATGATATTCGTAAAAGCTTACTAGATTATGATAACGTTTTAAATGAACAAAGAGAAATAATTTATGCAAGAAGAAATGAAGTTTTAGATATGGATTCTATTCATGATAGGGTGTTAGAAACATTTAAAAATGTTATTGCCGATTTATGTGAAGCTCATTTGGCTCCAGAAAATTATTTAACTGATTCGGATAAAGATGAAATTGTAGAATACGTTAATAATAATTATTTAAAAGGTAATTCATTAAAGTTTGTTGATATAAAAGATTTAACTGATGATGAAGCTGTAAAATATATTACCGATTTAGTTATTAAAGATTATGAAGAAAAAATAAAAGATGTTCCAATTAAGGATGATTTTGAAAAAGCTATAACTCTTAGAGTAATAGATTCAAATTGGGTTGATCATATGAGTGCTATGGAACACTTAAAAGAAGGTATTGGACTTAGGGGATATGGCCAAGTAAATCCAGTACAAGCTTATACAATGGAAGGCTTTGATTTATTTGAAGAATTCCTACAAAGAATTGATAGACAAATAGCAACTTTCTTACTTAATGCAGAAATAAGACAAAATATTCAAAGAAAACAAACTTTAGAAGGAAAAGCCAATGATGGTAAAGAAAAAGAGAAGGCTACTCCTAAAAGAGTTAGTAAAATAGGCAGAAATGATCCATGTCCTTGTGGATCTGGTAAGAAATACAAAAATTGTTGTGGTAAATAAGTCTGCAAACCCTTATAAATAAAGGGATTGTAGACTTTTTCTTGATTACAATTTTTGGGTATTTCTTGATAAAAAAATAGCGATTAGATAAATTTTATTGTTTAAATCGGCATTAAAAAGTCGTGTATATGATACAATTAAATTATATAAAGAAAAAAGTTAAAAAGCGAGGTAAAATATGATTATAGAAAATAACTTTTTAGAATGCGATATTATTAAACTTTTTATGAAAAATTATGATTTTCCAAAAGAATTAAAAATCAAAATTATAGTTACTGATGATATTGAGAGAGAATATAAAAAGCAATTAAAAAAGTTAAATAAGTCTTATGATTATATCAGCCCGATTAATTTTAACGGATTAACATGTGTTCCAAATAAAATAGATGAGGATACTATAATTTTAATTAATAGTGATAGAGTTATAAATTTAAAAGATAATAACTGTGAAGTGATATGTACGCTTTTTCATGAATTAATACATGCAAAAGATTATTACATTTATTTTAAAAATTATTGCAGCGGAATATATGATTCTTCAAAAGATAGAGGCAATCAGTATGGCTTTATGTACTGGTCAGAGTTTAATGCTAAAAAAATATCCTATTATGAATATTGCAAGTTAATACATGGCGAAAAAATTAATTCTAAGGAAGAATTAAATAATATTTTGAAAAATGAATTACCAATTAAAAATAAAGAAATAGAAGATCTTTTAAAAAATGAAGATGCAGATGTAGAAGATATTATATATAATTTGATGTTTTATTTAGGTCGTTATTCAGTATGGGAAAAGCTATTCCCAGAGGAATTTAATAACAATCAAAAACTACCAAAAGAAATGTTAAAATATGAACCTTTGATAACAGAGTTATATAAATCATTAAAAAACAATTCTGAAAAAATCGAAGAATATATGGAAATTAGAAAACTGCTAAATTACTTTAAAGGAATATGGATAAATATTTCAACCAGTAAAAATTAAATAATTTTTTTAGATAAGTTATTAGATAAGCTTAAATTGTATTATTAGAAAATTAGACATGACTTTTTTATAATTTTTGAATAAGTTATTAAAATTTATGACCAAGAAGATAAATATGAGACAATAGAAGATTTAATAAAAGCGATAGATGAGTATATTAATTACTATAATTATGGTAGAATAAAAGATAAATTAAAAGGATTGTCACCTGTACAATACAGATTACAATCCATTAATAATTAAACTGTCCAACTTTTGTGGTTCAGTTCAATTTTCTCATTTTTTTGAAAGATAGAAAAAATTATGTAAAAGTGGTAAATAATAATAAAAATAATAATGTAAAAAGATAAAAATTAAATAAATTGCAGTTTTATTGAAAATTTGTTTTATTTAAATTAATCTAACCTTAAAAAAATTTAACATATGTTTATATTTAAAAAGATGATAAAATACTATTATCTAAAATTCACATTGGGAGATATATATTAACAAAAATGTAGATTAATATTAGGAAATGTAGGAATGAAAATGAAAAAGTTTATATTAGTATTTAATTTTGGTTTGATTATGTTAATTTCTTATCCACTTAATGTATGGGCTAATATAGTTTGTAATGATGGAACTATTAGTCCAAGTTGTAGTGATTGTCATAGAGGATGTTGCTCTAAGCATGGTGGCTGTTCAAGTAATGGTTCATCAAGTTTTAGTGGTGGAAATACTTATAGTTCTTCTAATAAAAAGCCGGCAAGTCAAGAACAGCCAAAAAGTAGTGATACAACTTTAAAAAAGGTAACGATAGATAATGAAAATATTCCTATATCAAATAATATGGTTTACTCTACCACTAAAGAAGGTATAAATTTATTAGTTTTGGCTAATGATTCTAAAGCTAAAGTAGAGTATCCTAACAAAGTAAATTTAATTGATGGTAAAAATGTAATTAGCATATTAGTTACAGCGGAAAATGGTAATGTAAAAAAATATAATTTGAACATAACTAAAGAAAAAATTTTAAGTAATAATAAAAATATAAAGATATTTGTAAATAGTAAAGAAATAATTTTTGCTAATTTTAAGAGTGAGGTAATTAATGTAAATAGCAATGAAAATAGTATAGATATTACTTATGATTTAGAAGATAGTAATGCTAACGTGGAAATTATAGGAAATAATAATTTAAAAGTTGGATATAATGAAATAATTGTTAAAGTAATTGCTGAGAATAAAGAAGAACAAGAATACGTGATTGTAGTTGAAAAGGAAGAATATGAAATAAATAAAGGTGAGGTTAAAGATAACGAAACAGAATTAGATACCATAAATCACGCAGCATTGACATATGATATGCAAACAAAAAAAGATGAGAATAGTTTTTTATTTACTTGCTTATTGTTTGGCTTTTGTAGTAGTTTGGTATGTTTTGTTTATAAAAAATTAAAAAAATAAAATATAATCACCAAATATATATCATAACATACCTTATAATAGGTGATAAACATGGATTTTGTTGGCGGAAGAGTGAGTAAGAAAGTTGTAATTGATCCGGGACATGGAGGTATCGGTTAAATCCAAAAATAGAAGAAATGACTATTTTGGTAAGTAAATACAAGAATTTAAGGTACTTTTATAGGAAAGTATCTTTTTTGATGGTATAATATTTAGGAAATATGGAGGTAAATATGTGTTATAAAGATTTAATTGATATATTATTGAATAGTATACAAATAATTGGTATTTTTGTTGCAATAATTGTAGGATTAGTTGTTTCAAAAATCTTATCATTAAAAACAGAACAAAATGATTTAAGGGTTAGAATTTCTGATATAGATAAAGAACTTTTAGTTATGGAGGAACAGCTGAAAAAGAAAAAAAAGGAAAATTATAAATATTATGAAGAAAACGCTGTTTATGACATAATTGATTCTATATTTGATGATGATGTTCAAAAATATGATTTTCTTTCTGACCATACTCCATTTGTAGAAAATGATTACAAAGAAAAATTTTATAATCATATTATGGATGTATTGAAAAAAGCATATGAATCTTTTAAAACAGATGATTTTGTTTTAGAAGAATATAAAAAAGAAAACAAAATAAAAAAAGACTCAATAGAAGAATTAGCTATTGATTTAATGATTGAGAGGTGTGAATAAGATGAGCTTTAACTTTCCAAAATTTGATATTCCAAATATAGAATTACCAAAATTTGAAAATTTATTACCAACTATACAAAATATACCAAATGTTACTGATTTAAAACTATCAAATATTGTAAGTGCTATAGAAACATTAGAACATTCAAATTTGATAAATGATATTGATAAGCTTAACTATAATATTCAACTTAAACAAACAGAAAAAGAAAATTATGAAAGAAGATTAAAAAGTATTACTTCGATAGATATAACTGCAGGAATATGGTGTTCTATAATTGTTTCAGTGTTAAGTATGATTATACCATTTTTAATTGTTTCTTTTAACAATTATTTAAGTGATTATAAAACTATTATATTTATTTATATGATTGTTTCATTTATTATTTCTATGATAATATTATTAGGTTATTTAATATATTCATATAAAAGTAGGTAATGAAGAAATTTAGGTTCTTAAACATTAAGGGGTGATGAATTAATTTTCATCACTTCTTTTTTATGTTTTCTAAAAATATTTGTAATTAT